>JADIMN010000021.1 GCA_017694735.1 Candidatus Alectryobacillus merdavium | reverse complement strand
CCACATAGAACACTGCCACTTGTTAGCGAATAAGATTTTAATAAATTAAAATGAGAAGTAATTAAACTTTTACATTCACTATCTTTTAAATATTTACAAATAGCTAAAGCTAGTGATTCTCCTTCTTTAGGATCGGTTCCGTTTCCTAACTCATCGATAAGTACTAAATCGTTTTTCTTAACTGCATTTAATATGTTTTTTATATTAATAATATGAGATGAAAAAGTAGATAAATTACTTTCAATGCTTTGAGAATCACCAATTTCAATGAAAATATTTTTAAAAAATCCAAGTGAAGAGTCTTTATTACATGGAATTGGTATATTAAATTGATTCATCAAAATTAATAAGCCAACCATCTTTAAAAAGACGGTCTTTCCACCAGCATTTGGACCACTTATAATTAACTGCCTTTTGCTTTCGTCCATTAACAATGAATTCGAAATTATAACGCTATTATTTAATAAAGGATGAATAGCATCAATTAAATTTATATGAGAATTGTTCAATGTTGGAATATAATTTCCCTTTATTGAAAAACCATAAATACATTTAGAATTAATTAAATCAATTTTAGAAATTACATATTCATTGTTTATTAGCTCGTTTTTGTATGTCAGAATAAATTTTCCTAAATCTGAAAGTATTCGCTTAATTTCGTTTGTTTCTTCTTTTTTTAAATTATAAATTTTATTATTAATTTCAATACAAGATGATGGAACTATAAAAGTTGTTTCTCCACTATCACTTATGTCGACAATCATACCATTAATTTTGTTTTTATATGATGTTTTAAAAGGTAAAACGTATGTTGAGTTTTTAAATAAATAATTATTAGAATTTAAATATACAGAATATCTATTAAGCTCGTCTAATATTTTATCTTTAAGCAAATTTTCATTTGTCTTAATTTTTATTCTAATACTTAATAAGTTATCACTAGCACTGTCTTTAACATTAAATTCTTTATCAAATATAGAATTGATTTTATCTTTAAGTGATGATAGATTTGATATTTTTTCAAATAAAGCGATTAATTCTTTCTCGTTTTTTAAAGATGTAAAATAATCGTTAGAAATTTTAGTATTAATTATTAAATTATAAATTTCTTTTATGTTTTCTATTGAAACATTCCCGTTTTTTTCAAAATACTTTAAAATAAGCGAGATATCTTCCATTTCAACAAATGAAATGTAACCATAAACAGTAGAATAATTAAAATATTGTTCATAAAGTTTTCGTTCAGAACTAAATTTTTCATAATCTTTATATAATTCAGATTTTTGAAACAATTCAATACCTTTTTTTGTCTTAAAATTCTTAGCTATTTTACTAATAATTGTTTCAAAATCGAGCATTTTATAATATTTATTCATACTAAATATAATAGCATATTGAAAAGATTTTTATTATAATTTAACTATGCTTGAAACAAAAATAAATTCTCTACAAAAACAAGAATTAGAAGATAAATTTAAAGATTTTAAAGTCGAAACTAATCAACTTTATTTAGATTTTAAAGCGATTTTTCTAGATACAACAATTTCTATCTATTCTAATTCAAAAAAACAACTATTTAAGTTACTAATAAAAGGTCCTCAAGAACAAGAAATTGCAAATCAACTAAATTTATGTTTTGAAGAAAAAGTAACTAAAAAAGAATACATTCCTGATTCTTATACAAACTATGAAGATCAAATCGGAAGCGATGAGGTTGGATTTGGGGATTTTTTCGGTCCAATCGTAGTCGTTGGAGTTTATTTTAAGGAAAAAGATAAAAAATTACTTGAAGAATATAATATACAAGACTCAAAAAAACTTAATGATAAAAAAATAAACGAAATAGTTCCAAAAATACTAAACAAATTTACTTATTCCCTATTAGTTGTAAATAACGAAAAATTAAATTCACTTTTTGATAGCGGTTATAATTTAAATAGAATTAAATCAATATTACACAATACTGTATTATTAAACTTACAAAAAAAGATAAAAAGAAACGACGTTTCTGTTTATATTGATCAATTTACAGAACCAGAAAGATTTTACTCTTATGTAAGTGATCAAAGCGAAGAAATTCAAAATGTCGTTTTTAAAACAAAAGGAGAATCTTACTTTCCAAGTGTTGCACTTGCGAGTTGTATTGCAAGATTTGCTTTTATAAATAAAATGAACGAATTAAATAAAAAATATAATATGACTTTTCCATATGGAGCATCTACTGTGGTTGATGATTTTACACAAGAATTTATTAAAAAATATGGAAAAGAAGAACTAATTAAAGTTTGTAAAAAGAATTTTAAAAATTATAAAAAATTATTTTAATAATTCGATTGCTTTTTTAAAATACTCTGGTATTTCGCCAGTATATTCAACCTTTTCGCCATTTAAATCTATAAAAGAAAGCTTATAAGCATGTAACAATTGACCATTAAAATTTTTATAATTATTACAATATAATTCATCTCCTTCGATTGGATGATTAATAAATAACATGTGAACTCTAATTTGATGAGTACGTCCTGTTTCAAGTTTTAATTTTACTATTGTATGATTTTTAAGACGTTCAACAACATTAAAATGTGTAACAGCTGGTTTTGAATTTAAATTAGTTACTTTATATTTTTTTCTATCTTTTTCATCTCTTCCAATAGGAGCATCAATTGTACCACTATTTTCCTTAATTATTCCTCTAACTATTGCAATATATTCTCTTTTAATTTCATGATTTTTAAGCAAAGATGAAAAATAAGTTAATGCTTTTTGAGTTTTAGCAATTAATAGTAGCCCAGAAGTATCCTTATCGATTCTATGAACAATACCTGGTCTTATATCATCTCCAGTATCAGCTAATCGATAATTATTTCTTTTTAAGAAATCAACGATTGTATCTCCATGATGTCCTAACGAAGGATGAACTACAATACCTCTGTTTTTGTTTAAAACTAGATAATCATCATTTTGAAAAATTATTTTTATATCATTAGAAATGTCTTTATATTCAACTGTTTTTTCTTTACAAATTTTTATAAAAATTTCATCATTCAATTTTAATTTGTACGATGATTTCACTACTTTATTATTTACCTTAACGTGTTCTTCATTTATCAATTTAGATATTTGATTTCTTGAAAAATCATTTAAAATTTGTGATAAAAAAATATCAATTCTGCTATTAATATAAGAAATATATTTATCATAAATTTTTACATTTAAAATTTCAAAATCCATCGCAAAACCTAAATATTTTTATTCAAATCGTCATTTTCGTCTTTAACTTCAGGATCTTTTTTACTGTTTTTTATTGTGTCGTATATCATATAAATAATAAGAACAATGATCGAAATAACAAGCACAGAATCAGCAATATTAAATACTGGAAAATCCATAAAATCAAATTTAATAAAATCAATTACATACCCATTAGGATAAAATGCTCTATCTATTAAATTTCCAAAAGCTCCAGCAGTTAAAGCCATGAGTATTCCTTTATAAACACCATTTAATTTTTTAAAACGTAAACTATAGTATAAAACAAAAACACCAGTCATAATAACACTTATTCCAATAAGTAGAGTTCTTCTTAAAACCTCATTATCTACATTTCCTAACATTCCAAATCCAGCACCAGGATTTAATGTAAGAGTAAAGGAAATAAATCCTGGGATAAATGTTATGTCTTTTGGATAAAAATTATTTAAAACATTATCCCATCCACCATATATTGATAAAAAAACGTGTTTTGTAATTATATCAAACAAAAATAGTAATATAAAAATCCATATATATGATTTATAAAACCAGTACAAATATTTTTTTGTTTTAGACCATATATTTTTAAATACAGTATTATTCATTAACTACCTCATGACATCTCTTGCATAAATGTAATCCATCAACTTCATAAACATCGTCAGAGAAATTCCAACATCTATCACACTTTGTGCCTTTTGATTTAAAAACAGAAACTTCACTAACATCACCTAAAAGATCTGGATTTTCTAATGTTGAAACAAGACTTGCTTTAGAGACGATAAATAATCTATTTAATTCAGTTAAAGAAAAATTCTTGATAGAATCAAGTACTTCACTATCATTAATCTTGATCAAAACTTCGCATTCTTGAGCACTTCCAATAGCACCATTTCTTCTTAGATTTTCAATTGCCTTTAATACATCACTTCTAAGCTTTAATACATTATTATATTTTTCAATTAATGAATCATCGTAATCATGACTTGCTTTTGGGAATGATAATAATTGAACATTTTCTTTTCCGCTTAACTTAAAGCATGCATTAACTTCATCCATTGTAAAAGGAAGTATTGGATTTAATAATCTCATTAAATCATTTACAACGTAATAAATTACACTTTGAACTTGTAATCTTCTTTTAGATTTTTTACTATCACAATATAAAATGTCTTTTGCATAATCAAGATAAAAACTACTAAGGTCAGTAGACATAAATGTAAGTATTAAAGAAACAGCGTTTTGGAAATTATAAGAATCATATAATTTAATAACTTCGTTTTTTACTCTTTCTAATTTAGCTAAAATAAATAAATCAATATCTTCAAATTTCTTTTGTAAATTATCTAAAGAAAAATAATCATTTTCTCCATTTGATAAATTACCTAATAAAAATTTAAAAGTATTTCTAATTTTACGATAACTTTCACTTATTTGTTTGATAATTGATTCACTAATTCTAACATCTTGTTGATAATCAACGCTAGCAGCCCAAAGTCTTAAAATATCTGAACCATAAATATTTGCAATCTTGTTTGGATCGATACCGTTGCCTTTGCTCTTGGACATTTTTTCCCAATGCTCATCCATAACAAAACCATGACTTACACATGTTTTATAAGGAGTTTGATCAAAACAAGCAACCGAGATAATTAAAGAAGAATTAAACCAACCTCTGTATTGATCGCTTCCTTCTAAATAAAGATCACAAGGATAATTGTAGCCTCGATCTTTTATAACACCTTTAAAGGAAGAACCACTATCAAACCAAACATCCATAATATCAGTTTCTTTTTTGAATAAACCATTTGGTGATTTATCGTTTTTGTATCCTTTAGGTAGCAAATCTGAAGCGTCTAATTTATACCAAATATCACTTCCAAATTCTCTTACTAGCTTAATTATATGATCAAAGACTTCTTTTTCTAAAATTGGAGTTCCATCTTCATTATATATAATTGGAAGTGGTACACCCCAAGCTCTCTGTCTTGAAATACACCAATCATTACGATCAGAAATCATATTATGCATTCTAATTTTGCCCCAAGCTGGATACCACTTAATATTGTCAATTTCATGTAATAATTTTTCTTTAATTGGCTTAATAGAACAGAACCATTGTGGAGTTGCTCTAAAAATAACTGGCTTTCCAGTTCTCCAATCGTGTGGATAAGAGTGATTAATAACTTTTCTTGATAACAAATGTTTGTTTTCAGTTAAAATTTCAACAACTTTTTTATTGCAGTCTAGATAAAACAATCCTTCTAATTCTTCTCCTGCATCACTTGTCATATAACCTTTATAATCGACCGGACAAAATGGTTTTAAATTATATTTAACACCAACGTTATAGTCATCAACACCATGACCAGGAGCGGTATGAACACATCCTGTACCAGCATCATTTGTTACATGGTCTCCAAGAATAATAATGGAATCTCTATTAATGAAAGGATGATAACAGGTTATTCCTTCTAGTTCGCTTCCTTTAAATTCTTTTAATAAATTACAATACTCAAATCCGATTTCTTTCATTATTTGTTCTTTTAAATCAATTAAGAACAAAAACTTACCTAAATTTGTTTCAAATAAACCATAATTAAAGTTTGGATTTAAACAAATTGCAAGATTTGCAGGTAAAGTCCATGGAGTTGTCGTCCAAATAATAACACTGCTATCACTAGGTAATATATTTTTTCCATCATGAATAGTAAAAGAAACATAAATTGCATCACTGTCGACGTTTTTATATTCAATCTCAGCTTCAGCAAGAGCCGACTCGCTACTATAAGACCAATAAACAGGTTTTAATCCTTTATAAATAAGCCCTTTTAAAGCCATAATTGAAAAAATTTCAATTTGATTAGCCTCAAAGTCTTTATTCAAAGTTAAATATGGATTATCAAAATCACCTAATACACCCAAACGATATATTTGTTGCTTTTGATTTTCAACTTGTTTTAGTGCGTAGTCACGACATTTTTCTCTAAATTCAGTTATAGGAGTAGTTTTTCTATTAACACCACTTTTTGTTACATTAACTTCAATTGGAAGACCATGCGTATCCCAACCAAAAGTAAAAGGAGTATAAAATCCACACATATTTTTATATCTTAAAACAAAATCTTTAATTAAACGATTCAACATGTGCCCACAGTGCATATTTCCATTTGCGTATGGAGGACCATCGTGTAAAATAAACATTTTATTTTCTTTATTGTTTATGTTCATTTGTTCAAATATTTTTTGTTCTTTATGCCATTTTTCCAAAATTTTTGGTTCTTTATTTGCTAAATTGCCTCTCATTTCAAAATTTGTTTTAGGCATCAATAATGTTTGTTTTAATTCCATAATGTACTCCTTTTTTGAATAAAAAAACGTCCAATAAGGACGCATTACCGTGGTACCACCTTATTTCTATATAAAATATAGCACTCAATGATTTTAACGCAATCAACGAATAGCTTAATTAGTTTCAGCTATTGTTCTCATGAAGTGATAATGTTTTAAGACAATTATTAATTTTCACCAACCATTAACTCTCTATAAATTAATTTTAAAACATGTTGTCTTCATTAAAACGAACAGAATTATTATAACAAATATTTTAATATCATTAAATTAAAATAAACTATCATCACCATCTTCTTCCAAAAATTTAGGAATATAGTCTTCTTCTTTATTTTCTTGACTATCTTCACCTTGATCATTATCTTTTGATACTTCATTAGAAGAATTGATGTTATTTTGAATATTAGTAAAGTTATTAATTATATTGTTTTCAAGTTGCTTATTACCATTATTTATAATTTCATCGCTGTTAGGATAATTACTTGCAACTAAAGAGATAACGATATCATCGCTTAACTCTGGATTTGTAGTAAACGCAAATTTTAAATCTAACTCGTTTCCAGCCAATGCAGAAATTTTATTAATGCATAACATAACATCATTCATTGAAACATTTGGTCCCATAGAAATGCCACATAAAACATTTCTAGCTCCAGAAATAGTTGTCTCAAGTAAAGGATTATTAACAGCATTTTCAACAGCTTGACTACACTTATCAACGCCACTTCCAATACCATATCCAATTAAAGCGACGCCACTGTTTTTAAGGGCTCTTTTAAGATCTGCGAAATCTAAGTTCATTAGATATGGAGTCATAATAATATCAGTTATAGTTCTAACACTACTTGCTAAAACGCTATCAGCTTTTTTAAAAGCAGCTTGAACACTAGAATTTGATTCATACATTAAAAGTTTATCATTAGAAACAATTATGATTGAATCAACAACTTTTTTAAGTTCATTTATGCCTTCTATAGCTATTGACATTTTTTCTTTTCCTTCAAAACTAAAAGGTCTAGTAACAATAGCAACCGTTAATATGCCTTTATCTTTGGCAGCTTTTGCAACAATTGGAGCTCCTCCAGTACCGGTTCCTCCACCCATTCCAGCAGCAATAAAAACCATATCCTTGTTTTCAATCATTTTATTAATTTCTTCAATGCTTTCCTCAGCAGCTTTTTTTCCAGCAGCAGGATCACCGCCTGCTCCAAGTCCTCCGGTAGATTGCTCACCTAAAATAATTCTTTTTTCACATTTAGACAAAGAAAGTGATTGTTTATCGGTGTTAGCAACATAAAATTCAACATTATTTATTTCATCATCAATCATTCTATTTACGGCGTTATTACCAGCTCCACCGATTCCAATGACAGCAATTCTAACTATTGGTTCAAATTTATCTAAATCATTATACATAATTAATCTCCTCTTTTAAGATTAGTGATATTTCTAATATTGCTAAGTTCTAAATAATTCTTTTTGTATATTAAAGAATAAAGACCGCTATAACAATCATATAATTGGTATTCCAAAACGTTTGCATTTTTTATTGAAAAGAAAATTGAATCCGTTTTAATAATTTGTCCAATTAAAGGAGAAATATTAAAAACATTATTTAACGAACCCATAAATATAAAATTAAACTTCATAGCTTGTTCAAATGAAAGATTTGTACAACTAGAAATAATATTAATTTGTTTTGTAATTTCGCTTTTTAAGTTTTCTAAAAACTTTAAAATTAAAAGATTTAAATCCTTTTGTAAAATTTTTACACTATCGTCTTTATATAAATTAAATTTAAACTTATATTCCGATTTATCAAAACCAAAATTGGCTAAAATTGATTTAGCATCGACATATGTTATGTTATATTTTTCCATAATCATCAAAACAAGATTAGCAATTCCGAAATTTACTTCATCTGTTTTAATGCTTTTATTTCCTCCAACTAAAGTAATTGTAGTTACATTTTCTTTTATAAAAAACAAAAAATAATTTTCTAATTTTGAATAATCATTTTTTATTAAAGAAGGTAAATCAATAGTTGATATAATCTTGTGAGCTATATTTAATTTAGCTTTTGAGAAAATTTCGTCATATAACAAATTTGTTTTTTTATCAATGCAATGAAATTTAAAAGCCATTCTTATTTCTCTTGAAACTTTATTTAGAGGAGGATTAATTGACTTATTTCCATCACTTGTTTCAAAATAATCTGGAACATTCTCAATAATATCTTGATTATTATCATTTAATTTTTTTGAAGCCATATTAAAAAGATTTTTAATATCTCCATCTCTTACTACAAAATCTGGACTAGTAATTAATGTTTCTACTTTTGATTGATAACTTGTACAATTTTTTGGAGGCATCATTAAATAAATATTTGATAAATTAATATTTTTAACTTTGCTTGATGCATCTGCTATTAGTTGCTTTATAGTATTAACAATAACATCTTTATTTAAAGATAAAACATCATTAATATCAAACTTTACTAAGTTTTTATACAAAATTGCCACATGTTTATTATCGCTAATAAATCCATTTAAGATTGCAATATAATTATCATCAATCTCAAAAAAAGTTACATTTTCCATAGTAATATTATATATTAAAAAATAAATGTATTAAAGCGATATTTTTGTAATTTTTTTGATAAAAAATTGTAATTATTTAGTATTTATATAGTTTAATTTTAGTAAATTATTAGTTGTATATTTTGTACTTGCATTAATTTTTTCACTAATATTATTGTTAATAAGTTTTTTAGTTTTTCTAAATTCATTTAAATAAGAAAAAATTAAACAAAATCCAATAGAAAAAATAAAGGAATATGTTTTAAATATTTCTATTAATTTTTTGAATTTATTTTGTTTATTTACTCTGTATAATTTGTTTTTCATATTACTTTATCCTTTCTATTGCTCTTAATTTTGCACTTTTTGCTCTTAGATTGTTTTCCAATTCTTCGCTACTTGCCACTATCACCTTTTTATTTACTAAACTGAAGTCTGGATTTTCTAAATTTAATAAGTCATACCTATTATTAATAACCTTGCTTTTAGAATTAAATATATTTTTTACAATTCTATCTTCCAAAGAATTAAATGTTATAACAACAATTCTTCCGCCTATATTAATATGGTTTAACGTCAAATTTAGAGTATCTTTTAATACGTCTAATTCTTTGTTAACTTCGATTCTTAATGCTTGAAATACTTGCTTTGCTGGATGCCCTTTCTTCTCTAATTCTTTTTTAGGTGTGATACTTTTAATAATATCGACAAGTTCTTTTGTGGTTTCTATTTCTTTTAATTTTCTTTGTCTAACGATTTCTTTTGCTAAAGAATAAGAATATTTATATTCTCCATATTCTTTAAAAATTTTTGTCAAATCGATTAAGGAATAATTATTAACTACATCGTATGCGGTTAAATTATTTTCCTCTTTATCCATTCTCATATCTAATCTTGAATCGTATCTATATGAGAATCCTCTATCTTCTTCATCAAATTGTGGACTTGAAACACCTAAATCAAATAAGAAACCATCAACTTTTTGAATATTTAATTCACTTAATACTTTTTCAATATTGCAAAAATTTGTCTTAAATAATTTAAAATTTTTAAATTTTTTACTATCTAACAATTCTTTGCAATCATTTATTGCTTCGCTGTCTTGATCTATACCAATAGCTAATCCAGTATTATTTAATTTTTTTAAAATCTCTAAAAAATGGCCCGCTCTACCAAGTGTCATGTCAACATAAATTCCATTTTCTTTGATATTTAAACTATTAATCGCTTCTTCTTTTAAAACCGATATATGTTTTTGAATCATTTTAATTCCTCAGCAATCATATCAAAGTTTTTTTCAGAATTTTTGTTATACTCATTCCATTTATTGGTGTCCCATATTTCTAAGTGATCTCCAACTCCTATAATAGATACAGTTTTAGGAATACCATATTTATTGACAATACTTGTAGGAAGCAAAATTCTGCCGACTTTATCAATTTCTAATTCAATAACACTAGCATAAATAGTTCTGATATATTCTCTTTCTGCTTTTGAGTTAAATGAATATTGTGATAGCTTTTGTGAAAGTTTATTAAAGTCATCTTCAGTGTATAAACTTAAACATCCTTCAAAACCAGTCATACAAAATAAGTTACCTTTAATCATAGAACGAAATTTTGAAGGCAACATTACTCTATTTTTGTTATCAAGGTTGTGTTCATAGCTTCCAAAGAATAGCATTATTTCTCCCACTTTCTACCACTTATAAATATATTATATTATATAACTTGATTTTGTAAAGTTAAAATTCATTTTTTTTGAAAAATAAAAAGGTTTCTTAATTAAAAGAAACCTACTATAAAATAACTAATATAAAACTACTTCTTTACTTATCGATATTTAAAGGCATATTACAGACAATTAAAGAATAAATATCTAGATCCAAATCAATAATCATATTTTTGTTAAGAATAATAATTTTATCGATATCATCGCTATCTGCTAATTCTTCATCCTCGGTATAATAAACAGTATCTTTTATTCTAAAATCTTTATTAAAAGTATTTCCACTTTCTTTGTCTAAAATATTCAAATTAGTAGATATATCAAAATCTACTCTAATCATTCTCTCATAACAGGAAGAAGCACATATCTTAACATTACAGCTATTACATTTATTAAAAAAATCATTACTATTAAATTCATCTTTTAATACAACATTTTCCTCTTGTGTGTATGTGCCGCTTACAGGAATTTTTCTTATATCTAATTTCATTTTCTTAACTCCACTTTTAGATTTGTTTCTAAATTAGAAATAACCTTATTTAAAATTTGATTGATTTCATCTTCTTTTAAAGTTGAATCATAAGCAGTAAATGTAATTGAAAAAGCAAGTGATTTTTTATTATTTGATTTTAATTGTTCACTTTCAAAAATATCAAATATTTCTACATTACTTATCAAACTTGAACATTTAGAAATTTCTCTAATTATTTGTCCAATTGACAAATTTTTATCACAAATTAAGGCTAAATCTCTTCTGACATCCAAAAATTTTGACAATTCTTTTGATTTTATAATGCTTGTTTTAGTTGCAAATAATTCAGTTAAGTTAATTTGCATAACAATTACATTACTGCTTTGTTTAATTTCATATTTGTCATAAATATTTGGATGAATCTCACCAAAAGCACCAATTACTTTGCCATTAAGCTTAAAATAAGCACTCTTACCAAAGTTAAAATACTTGTTTTCTTTTTCGACATTTAATAATTGATATCTTGTATAAGATATGCCAAGTAGATCACATATTGACTCTAAAATACCTTTTAAATCATAAAAAGAATATTTAATCTTATTTAATTGATGATGATAAAGATTATTTCCACATAATGCAGCGGAAAGAACTAAAACATTTTTATTTTCAGAATAAACATTAGAAATTTCAAAAATTTTAAAATCTTCGTTTTTATGATTCAAATTGTAGTTGATATTATTTAATAAAGAAGGTATTAAACTTTTTCTTAATACACTATGATCAACAGTAAGTGGATTTAATATTTTAACCTCTTTATCATTAAGAATATCAAAATCATTAACAACATCAGGAGAAACTAAAGAATAATTTATAACTTTATAAAAACCATTATTAATTAATAAATCACTAACTAAATTTTCTTTCTTTTTCTCATCACTTAAACCACCTACTAACATTTCTACAACAGGTAATTTAGATTGAATCTTATCAAAACCTAAGATTCTAATAACTTCTTCACTTAGATCTGCTTGATCTGTTATATCTATTCTATGATGCGGAATATATGCTTCAAAATTATCGTCATCTAAATCTTTGATTTTAATAAAAACTCTATTTAGTGTTTTCTTAATTAACGAATTATCAAAATTAGTTCCAAGTCTATTATTAATATATTTGTAGCTTGAAGAAATAACGACATCTTTATGGTTTAAATTATCAAATACTATTGTTTGTGATGCAATTTCACCTCCACATAGAAGTTCAATAAAATGTGTTGCAACATCAATTGCAAACTCTTGATTAGTTGGATCAATTCCTTTTACAAATCTTTGGCTTGACTCACTACTTAATCCTAAACGATTTGACGTTAATCTAATACATTTTGAATCAAATAAAGCACTTTCTATTATTATATTTTGTGTCTCATTAGAATCAGAGGAAATCTTACTTCCCATAACTCCAGCTAGACATTCCAATGTTGTACCAGATTTAATTACAATATCTTCATCTAATAAATCATAAGTTTTATCATCAAGAGCAGTAAATTTTTCATTACTACTTAAATCAGCATATAATTCATTCTTACAAACTTTGTCTAAATCATAAATATGTAAAGGTTGTCCAGTTAAAAGCATTACATAGTTTCCAATATCAACTATATTATTAATACTTCTAACACCCATGCTTCTCAAAGCATACTTTAACCAACTTGGCGAATCTTTTATTTTAATACCTTTAATTATTTTTGCTACGAATTTTTTACATTTATCAGTTTTGGAATATATTGTAAAATCAATATTTTCTTTTTTAATACTCGAAGAAACAATATCAACATCTTTAAGTTTACATTCATAAATTGAATAAATTTCTTTTGCAACATTTAAAAGAGCATTGCAATCGCTTCTGTTTGCTAATAATTTAAGATCGAGTACATAATCATCTAATCCTAAGTATTCTAAAACATTAGTATCACCGACGGTAGCTTTGTCATCGAGTTCTTCGATACCATCAATTTGATTTTGTGTTAAATATTTTTTGTCTACTCCAAGTTCTAAGAGAGAACATAACATTCCGTTACTTTCATGGCCTCTTATAAATCCTTTTTTTATTTCTCCGCCAGGTAACTTAGCACCTACTTTTGCAACAATAACCTTTAAGCCTTTTCTTACATTTGGAGCACCGCAAACGATATCAAGAATTTCGTTTCCGACATCAACTTTAGTCAAATGAAGATGATCGCTTTCTGGCATATTTTCGCAAAATATGACCTGGCCAATACAAAGATTATTGGCACTAGAAAGTTTTTTAACCTCTTCTACTTCGATTCCAGCAAATGTTAATTTGTTTGCTAAATCATATGGGTTAATATTTGTTAAATCAACATATTTTGATAATTCTTTGAAACTTACTTTCATATTTAACCTCTCTTTTTAAATTGATTCAAAAATCTAATATCATTTGTATAAATTTTTCTAATATCATTAATGTCGTATCTAAGCATTGCTACTCTCTCAATTCCAACACCAAATGCAAATCCAGAATAAATCTCTGGATCATAATTTGCCATTTTTAATACATTAGGATGAACCATGCCAGCGCCTAAAATCTCGATGTAACCGGTACCTTTGCAAACTTGACAACCCTTTCCATTACATTCAGCGCAAGAAACATCAACTTCAACACTTGGTTCTGTAAAAGGAAAATAGCTTGAACGTAATCTAATTTCTCTTTTCTCGCCAAACATCTTTTTAACAAAAAGTTCTAGTGTTGCTTTTAAATTTGCTAAAGTAATGCCTTTTCCAACAACTAATCCTTCGACTTGAGCAAATTGATGAGAATGTGTCATATCGTCATCATCTCTTCTATAAGTTTTTCCAGGACAAATAATCATTAAAGGTTTATTTGGATTCTTTTCTAATTCATGTGCTTGTGCAGGAGAGGTATGGGTTCTTAAAAGTAAATTGGAATTAATATAAAAAGTATCTTGCATATCTCTTGCTGGGTGGTTTTTTGGAATATTTAACAATTCAAAATTATAATGATCACTTTCAACTTCAGGTCCTTCGACTACCTTAAATCCCATTGATACAAAAATATCAACGATTTCGTCTGAAACGAGATAAAAAGGATTTTTCGCACCAGTAGAAATCAATGAAGATGGAGCGGTAATATCTATCTTATCTGATTCTAGTTTATCAATAAGTTCTTTTTCTTTTACTTTTTTAGATACTTCTGAAATTTTACTTTCAATAAAAGTTCTAACTTCGTTAATTAATTTTCCATATTCAACTTTTTCTTCTCTTGATAATGTTCTAAAAGATTGCATTGCTTGAGATAAAGTTGATTTTTTAGATAAATATTTAATACTTATCTCCTCTAAATCATGACTATTAGTAACGTTTTCTAAATCTTTAATTAAATCTTCTTTTAATTTTAAAATCGTTTCTTTTTCCATAAAATACCTACCAAAATAAAAAACTCCTAAATAAAGGAGCGAATTTTTCCGTGTTACCATCCTTTTTCGTATAATAACGCACTTAATTGAGTTTTAACGCAACAAACGCTAGCATTACCTAGATGCTATAAGGTGAATTCGAGAAATATATTATGTAGTGTTTTCACTGTCCACTACTCACTTTGATAACATTGATTTCTTTACTATTTCTTAATTATCGCATTCTTATTTTACTAAAATTTAGTTAGAAAGTAAAACAAAAGAAAGTTAGTGATTTAAATATTTAATATTTAATAAGTATGCGACTATAGAAAAGCAAATTGCGACATTTAAAGAGTCAATATTTTTAATTGGTATAATCAATTTATGGTCACAGATATTTAAAACATCTTTACTTATTCCATTTCCTTCATTCCCAAAAATTAACATATAATTTTCGTTTTTATTAAATGAAAATTCGTTAAAATTTTTACAATCATCGCTTAAAGCAAAACCAAGAAATGTATAAGTTTTTTTATATTCTTTTAATTCGTTAGTTTCTAAAATAGTTTTAAAATTAATATCAAAAATTCCTCCTTGCGAGGCCATTATTGTCTTAAAGTTATAGATTGAAACACAATTTTTACTTAATAAAAAATTTTTTATTCCAAAAGCTAGACCACTTCTTATTATAGTTCCAAGATTTCCAGGATCTTGAATGTAATCTAAATAAATTAATAAATTATCATTTTTTATAAATTCATCTTTTTTCTTACATACACATATAACGTCACTTGAATTTTTTAAATTAGATAATTTATCCATTATTTTTTTATTAATAATTATTTGTTCAATACTATCGTCTATATCTAGTTTTTCTAAAGTAAAAACTCTAATAACTAAATCGCTTTGTAAGGCCATTTGTAAAAGATGTTTACTTTCAACTATAAAATATTTTGACTTTTTATCTTTTAAAATATTTAAAGTTTCTTTTATCAGGGAATTATTAATTGAAGTTATTTCTTTAATCATAAAAATTCTCCTTTAACAAGTTGTTTTCTAAGAATATCATAATTTGGGCAATAATTATAGACGACATTATAAAAATTAGATGAATGATCAAAAAACAAATCATGAGCTAATTCGTGAATTACAACACTATCTATAACTTCTTTTGAATAATGAATTAATACAAATGAAAACGTTAATGTTTTTTTGGATTTACAATTATTTCCAAAAGTTCTATTCATTTTTCGAACTTTAATTAAATAATTTGTTGTAATTCCCATTTTACTTTTAAAATAATTAACTCTATCAATTAAATACTCTAAATATTGTGACTTTATTTTTTCGTAAAATTCATCTATTGTATTAAAGGAAATATATTTATTTAATATAAAATACTTTCCATTTGGAAAACAAAATTTCTTTTCACCAAAAACATAAATATATTTATCTAATAAAAAATAATTTTTCTTAATACTTCTCTCAATTAATTTTTTTCCAACATATCTGTTTAATAACTGATAAGCTTTTTCTTCCTTCTCTCTATATGGAAGAGAAATATTAAAGACATCATCATTTAAGTGAAATATTACATTTTTAATTCTTTTTCTTTTGTAAATGATTTTATATATTTTTCCTTCGTAAGTGAAATAATTGTAATCCATGTATATAATTATAACTAGAAATAAATAAAATTATGGAAGAAAAAATAGAATATATATTAGTAAGTTCATGTTTGCTAGGTTCTAAGACAAGATACGATGGAAAAGATTGTTATTTGAAAGATATTGAAAAAGTAAAAGAAAGATACAATATCATTCCAATCTGCCCAGAAGTAATGTCTGGATTAAAAACTCCTCGCTATCCAATTGAGCTAAACAAAAATAACCAAGCCTTTGACAAATCGGGTAAAAATTTAACTAATAAATTAAATTCGCAAATTGAAAAAATTGTATATATAACAAAACTATATAATATTAAATTCGCTATTCTCAAAGAAAAATCACCATGTTGCGGCGTTGATTACATTTATGATGGACAATTTAAAGGTAATCTTATAAATGGAAGCGGCCTATTAACTCAAAAATTAAAAGAAAATAATGTTATTGTTTATAGTGAAAAAGATATAGAAAAACTAGTTTAATAATTTTCTTCTTGTCTTTTATAATTGATTCCAAGTTTTAAATAATAAGCGTTTAATACGTCGCCGTCGTTAAAGGATAAAGAAAAAATAATTCTCAAAAACGACTCAAAAGTTGCATAATAATTTTCGTAAGAAATATCATTAATAAAATTAGTAAAATTAGAATAAGTATCTAAAATATAATCTGTTGTTTTTTTGTTTTCATCCTTAACGTTTTCAACTTCGATTTCTTCTATTTTTAAATTTAAATCAATACCAATTGAAAGAATAAAATGCAAACCATCAGCAAATTCATCTAGTAATCTTTCTTTGCTTTCACTTGGCTTATAAGACCAAAATTTAAAACATCGAGTTGCATTTGCAAATTCGCCAAGTTCGACAAGAAAAGCAAGAAAACGATCATTTCTTGTACTTGAATAAGAAACATCATGCTTTTCTTGAATTTCTTTGTCTAATTTTTCTTGTTGATTATAAAGATTAAGTAAATTAATTTTCATCAGAATCAATTTTATCTAAGTGCCAAATATCTTCAACGTATTCTTGAATAGTTCTATCACTTGAGAAAGAACCACTATTAGCAATATTTTTAAGACACATTTTATTCCATTTAAGTTTATCTTGATAAAGTTTTTGAAGTTTAAGAGTTGCAGAAATATAATCTTTTAAATCTTTTAAAACAAAATATTCATCGTTTTTATTCATTAATTCATCAAAAATAGATTTAAATTTATCTCTATCATCTCTTGCCCATGGTCCATTGAATAATAAATTAACTGTATTATTAATAACATGGTCACTGTTATAGATATCCCAAGCACTATAGCTTCCCTCACTTTGGAATTTTTTAACTTCTGTTTCAGTTAAACCAAAAATTACTTCATTTTCTTCACCAGCGTTTTTTGCAATTTCGATATTAGCACCATCTAAAGTTCCTAAAGTAACAGCACCATTCATCATAAATTTCATATTTGAAGTGCCGCTTGCTTCGTATCCAGCGGTAGAAATTTGCTCACTGACATCACTTGCAGGAATAATTTTTTCAGCTAATGAAACACCATAATTTTCAACAAATACAACTTTAATTTTTCCTTTAATATCTGGATCATTATTAACAACATCAGCAACACAATTAATTAATTCAATTACTTTTTTAGCAAAGTAATAACTAGGTGCAGCTTTTGCTCCAAATATAAATGTAGTTGGATACATATCAAAATTGACATCATTTTTTAATTTGTCATAGAAATACATGATTCTAAAAATATTCATTAATTGTCTTTTATATGCATGTAATCTCTTGATTTGAGTATCATAAATTGATAAAGGATTAATATCAATTTTATATGTTGATTTTACAAAATTAGCAAATTGTAGCTTATTTTCATATTTAATATGCCCAATACGTTCTAAAACATCTTCGTTATTTTCAAATTGGTTAAGCTTTGAAAATTCTTGCCAATCTTTTATCCATTTATCTCCGATAAGTTCGCTTACATAATTTGCTAATCTTTGGTTAGCATATAAGAACCATCTTCTATGAGTAATACCATTTGTTTTATTGTTAAATTTTTCAGGGAAAATCTTATAAAAAGAGCTAAAAGTATCTTTCTTTAAAATATCTGTATGAATTTTTGCAACTCCATTAATTGAATAACAAGCATAAATAGCCATATTAGCCATGTAAACTTGATTGTCTTTAATGATTTGCATATCTCTTCTTTGAGAATCATCGATTCCTTTTTCGTTTAAGAAAATGTTAAATCTACGATTTATTTCTTCGATAATTAAATAAATTCTTGGGAGTAATCTTTGCATGAAATAAATTGGCCATTTTTCTAAGGCTTCAGCTAAGATGGTGTGGTTTGTATAAGCAACACATTTTGTTACTTGATTCCATGCATCATCCCAACCATATCCATAATCATCCATTAACAATCTCATTAATTCAGGAATCAATAAAATTGGATGTGTATCATTTAATTGGAAAACATAAAATTTATAAAAATTATCGAAAGTCTTATATTTTCTAAAATGGCTTCTCATACAGCTTTGAAGTCCAGCAGAAACTAAGAAATATTCTTGTTTTAATCTTAATAGTCTTCCATGATCTGTTGAATCATCTGGATATAAATTACGACAAATTTCATTAATTTCTTCTAAATAATCCTCAAACTTCATATTTAAAGGCAAATTATAAACGCTTGGCTCAGCACTCCAAAGTCTTAAAGTATTGCCGACATTGTTATGATATCCGACTACACTCATGTCGTAAGGCATAGCTCTTACATATAAAGCATCAACTGTTTTTAAAGCATAACTTCCATCGGCTTTTAAATATGTTTCTGGTCTACCATAAAACATAACTTCAACACTATGTTTAGGTTTTCTTACTTCCCAAACATTACCGTTTTCAAGCCATAAATCTGGTAACTCGTATTGTTTTCCATCAATAAATCTTTGTTTAAAAAATCCATATTGATATCTTAAAGTGTTGCCATGTCCAGGATATCCAAGACTTGCAATTGAATCAAGGAAACAAGCAGCTAATCTACCAAGTCCACCATTTCCAAGTCCTGCATCAGCTTCAAAATCTTCTAAAGTATTTATATCAATGCCAAGATCTTTTAATCCGTCTCGACAAATTTCATAAATTCCAAGATTTTGCATATTGTTAACTAACAATCTACCCATTAAAAATTCTAATGAGAAATAAATTAATTGTTTTTTATGATTGTTGGCAATATTTGTTCTGGTGCTTCTCCATCTCATACCAGCATAGTTTTTTACTAAACTACCTAAAACATCAAATTTCTCGGTAATATCGGCATCTTCAATATTAACACCATATTTTTCAGCCAAACCTTCTATATATTGTTTTTTAAATTCTTCTTTATTTTTAAACATAATAGCTCCTATTCTAATGTATTTAAGACTAATTTTTGTACTTTAATATAATTGCAGCATATGATGCAAGTTTAATAGTCACATGATATGGTTTATCTTCTGGACCGTATGGATTTGTATATAGGTCTAAACCGTTATAATTGTTTCGTCCATGATACACATCTTTATCACTATTAAATAATTCATAGTAAACGCCCTCTCTGGTCACACCAATATCATAATTTTCATAATAATTAGGTGTCATATTAAAGATGAATATTAAATGCGAATCTCCAACTCTACGTTCAAAAGCGTATACACTTTGATCGTTATTATTAACCATTAGCCAGTTAAAGTGAACTGGATTGTACTCTTCAACTTTCATAGCATCTTCTGCTAAATAAATTAAATTTAAATCATGGCAAAGTCGAGTAATAGAATCATGAATTGGAAATACCTTTAATTCCCATGGTAACGACTTCTTTTCATTCCACTCATCCCATGAACCTAATTCATTTCCCATAAAGTTTAATTTCTTACCTGGATGGGCGAACATATAAGTATAAAGATTTCTTAAAAGAGCAAACTTTGTATCATAATCTCCCCACATCTTATTAATGATTGTTCCTTTTCCGTGAACAACCTCATCATGAGATAATGGCAATAAGAAATTTTCGCTATAAAAATAAGCCATCGAGAAAGTAAATTTATTACTTTCATATTTCTTATAAACTGGATCTAAACCATAATATTTTAAAGTATCATTCATCCAACCTAGATCCCACTTATAATCAAATCCGACACCATTCGCCCATAATGGGTGTGTTGTACCTAGAAAATCAGTAGAATCTTCAGCGATTAACATAACACTATCATGTTCAATATGAAGCTTTCCGGTTAATCTTTTTAAAAATTCAACGCCACCTTCATAAACACCTCTAGACTTGTCTCCATCGTAATATAAGATGTTGCTAACAGCATCAACTCTAATACCATCAATATGGAAATAAGTTAAAAAGTAATTCATTGCACTAATTAAAAAGGATCTAACAGGATCTTTACCTAAATCAAATAAGCAAGAACCCCATTGAGAATACATTCTATCTCCAGAGCCTTCATATAAATTTGTTCCATCAAATTGGATTAAACCATAAAAGTCAACTGCAAAATGTACAGGTGCAAAATCAAGAATAACTCCAATTCCAGCTTGGTGACATCTATCAACAAAGGACATTAATTGCATCGGATTGCCATATCTAGAATCTACGCTATAAAATCCTGTAGCTTGATATCCCCAACTACCTGCAAATGGGTGATGACAAATTGGCATAAGTTCCACGTGAGTATAACCCATTCCTTTAATATAAGGAATAAGTGCATCAGCAATCTCTTCATAGCTAGGATCTCTTCCATCTATTTTTCCCCTCCAAGAACCTAAATGAAGTTCATATATGCTCATTGCTTGATCAAAATTTCTAGTTCTATGTTGTAAAAATGGCTTGTCATGCCAAATAAAACCTTCAATATTAAATAATCTAGAACATGAATTAGGTGGAAGCTCACTTGTAAAAGCATATGGATCTGCCTTATCAACATAAAATCCTTGAGCGTTTTTAAAATGATATTTGTAAGCTTGATAATTGCAAAGATTTGGAATAAATGTTTCCCAAACGCCACAATCATCTACCTTGGTCATTTTGTTTGCTCTTGGATCCCAATTATTAAATTCACCTATAACACTAACATCATCTGCCATTGGAGCATATAATCTGAATACTACTCCTTTAACTGTAATAGTCTTTTTTCTTCCTTTTTTATGTGGGGCATTTTCTTTTGTTTGATATTCAATAAAATGAGCACCGAAATATTCATAAGCTCGTGTCGATTGACCCATTAAGAAGTCATACAATAAACCATAAGCCATAATAAAAACTCCTATATACTATACAAAAATAATATATTATTTTTTTGTTTTTTTAAATCTTTTTATTTTTAAACTTCTTAATTAAAAAAATCAAGATATTCTATTATAATATTTACGAGGTTTTTATTATGGAAAAAGTTATGTCAGTAAATGCTGGAAGTTCCAGTATAAAATTTAAACTATATGATATGCCAGAAGAAAAAGTTATTTGTTCTGGAATTTGTGAAAGAATAGGTCACGATGATGGTATTTTTGAAATAAAATACGGTGGAGATAAAAAAGAAAGATTAATTGTACCTTTTAAAGATCACGAAGCAGGTGTCGATTTAATCACAAGCAAATTATTATCACTAAAAATCGTCAACAGCCTCGACGAAATCAAAGCTATCGGTAACAGAATTGTTCAAGGTGGTAAATACTTTAATAAATCAGCAATAGCAAACGATGAGAACACTGCTATCGTAAGAAAACTTATTCCTCTTGCTCCTTTACATAATGGAGCTCACTTAGTTGGTATAAATGCTTTTAAAAAACTTTTACCTTCAACTCTACAAACTCTTACATTTGATACAGCATTTCATCAAACTATGGAAGAACAAGACTATGTCTTCCCTATTCCTTATGATTTAACTGTCAAATATGATATTAGAAGATATGGTGCACACGGCACTTCTCATAGATATGTATCTGAAGTAGCTATCAAAAAGTATTTAGATAGCAAACCAAACACAAAAATAATTTCTTGTCACTTAGGAAGCGGATCTTCTATTACTGCTATAAAAGATGGTAAATGCATTGCTACTAGTATGGGTCTCACTCCTCTTGGTGGAATAATGATGGGAACTAGAACTGGTGATTTAGATCCTTCTGTAATGAATTATATTTGCAGTCAAACCGGTTTATCCGTAAGTGATGTTTATACAATGTTTAATAAAGAATCGGGATTTTTAGGTGTTTCAGGAATATCAAATGATACTCGAGATGTAGAAAATGCTTATTTTAATGACAATAATAAGAGAGCAAAATTAGCAATCGATTTATTCGCAAGAAGAGCGGCTGATTTTATTGGTCAATATTTTGTAAGATTAGGTGGCTGTGATTTAATTATTTTTACCGCTGGTATTGGAGAAAACGCCGCCTATTATAGAGAAAAAGTTTTAGATAACTTAAAAGAAGCATTCCATATTGATTATGATAAAGATATTAATAACGCAACCATCAAAGGAAAAGAAGGTGTTATTTCTACAAAAGAAAGTAAAATTAAAGTTGTAGTCATACCAACTGATGAAGAAGTTGTTATAGCAAGAGATGCTTATAACCTATACAAACAAACTAAATAAGGAGAACTATGGAAGAAATATTAACTCAATACTCAAAAAAATTTGAAAATGAATATTCTAAAGTTTTAGAACTAATTAAAAAATATAATAAAATTTGTGTTTTTAGACATATAATACCTGATTTTGATGCACTTGGATCTCAACTAGGTTTATATTATTTTCTAAAAGAAAATTTCAAAGATAAAGATATTAAATTTGTTGGTGATAATCACAACAAATTTACCCCTTCTTTATTTGAAGAAACAGATGTTGTGGATGATTCATGGTTTGAAGAACCATTTTTAGCAATTATTTGCGATGTATCAAAAGGTGATAGAATTTCTGATCAAAGATTTTCAAAGGCAAAAGAAATTGTTGTATTTGACCACCACCCTTATGAAAAAGATTACGAATGTATCTCCATGGTTGATACAGAACTTGCATCTGCAAGTGAATTAATACTAAATTTTATTTATTTTACTAAATTATCATTCCCTCAAAAAAGTGCATATTATCTTTACAGTGGCATTGTTGGAGACAGTGGCAGATTTTTATATTCAAGTACAAACATGCATACCTTCAGTGCTGCAGCTCTTTGTATAGAACAAGGTATAGATATTAATAAAATTTATACTTTAATGTATGAACAAGATGAAAATTATTTAAAAGTAATGAAGTACATTCTTACTCATTATAAAGTTAGCAAAAAAGGTGTTGCCTATTATGTCCTAACAGAAAAAGCAATGAAAAAGATTGGACTTGATCACAGAAACGCAAAAGCTTATGTTAATACATTTGCTAATATTAAAAATATTCATATTTGGTGCTCGATTGCTGAAGATGTTAGTTCAAATTGTTTTAGAATTTCTATACGATCTAAAAAAATTACTATTAATGGAGTCGCAAACAAATATAAAGGCGGTGGCCATGCACAAGCAAGCGGATGTCAAATTTCTTCCTTAAAACAATTAAAACAATTTATATCAGACTTAGATGATTTAATTTGATGAATTTCGTTCCTTTACATATAAATACTTCATATTCATTATTATCAGGAAGCATAAAATTGGATGCTCTTTTTGAAACGCTTTTAAAAAGAGAAATAGATGCCTGTGCAATTACAGATATAAATACAATGTTGGCGTTTCCTATTTTTAATAATTTATGTAAAAAAAGTAAAATTAAACCAATTTTCGGACTTGATATTAAAGTTGAAGGTGATTTATTAACACTACTTGTAAAAAATGAAAAAGGATATCAAAATTTAATAAAAATTTCTTATTTAGTATCTAAAATTGAAGATTTAAAGTTTGATGATATAAAACAATATCTTTCGGATTTAATCCTTGTTATATCTTCCCAGCAAAGTTCATTATTTTCTCAAAATATTTTAAACTGGCCAAAATTATTAAAAAAATACGATTCACTATTAAAGGATGATTTTTATGTTGGTATTGAAAATTATTCTACAATTGATAAAAATATTGAAGAATTGCGTACTTTTTTAAAAAAATATCCATTTAATTTTGTGGCTTTCCCAAATATTAAATATTTGAAAGAAGATCAAGCCATAAATCTTGAGATTTTAAACAAAATTAAAGATAGATTTGTTGATCCATTTGATATTAATAAAAACACTGCTTTAAAAGGTAAGTATTATTTTTATGATAACGAAATGATCAATAATCTATATACTGATGAAGAAATATTAAATACTCATATATTAACCGCAAAAATTGATTTTGTTTTTGACAAAATTAGAGGCAAAATGCTTAGATTTGATGAAAGCAAAAATTCATATGAATTATTAAAAAATCTTTGCGAAAACTCATTATTTTCTAAAAATTTACATACAAAACATGAATATGTGGATAGATTAAACATGGAATTAAATGTAATTAATTCGATGGGATATAATGATTATTTTTTAATCGTTCAAGATTATGTAAATTACGCTAAAAATAATAACATTCTCGTTGCTCCTGGAAGAGGTTCTGCAGCTGGTTCACTTGTAGCATACTTATTAAATATAACTGAAGTTGATCCGCTAAAATATAATCTTCTTTTCGAAAGATTTTTAAATAAAGATAGAATCAGTATGCCTGATATCGATATTGATTTTGAAAACGATAAAAGAGATCTAATAATTGAATATTTAAAAAATAAATATGGAAAAGATAGAGTTTGTCAAATTGTAACTATTCAATCTCTTAAAGCAAAACAATCAATCAGAGATATTGGAAGGTGTTATGCTCAATCAAATAAAGTTATTGATAATATTTCTTCTTATTTGATAAATGATAAATTAACACTTCTACAGTCGTATTCACGTCTACCAAGCTTTCAAAAAATTATTTTAGACGATGTTGGATATCAAAAAATATTTAAACTTGCTTTAAAGATTGAAGGTCTTCCAAGGCAATTAGGAATCCACGCAGCAGGAGTTATTTTAAATGATGAACCAATAATTAATGGACTGCCATTAATCTATAATAAAGACATGATGTCTAATGTAACTCAATATGAAATGGATTATTTAGAAGACCAAGGTTTTTTAAAAATGGATTTATTAGCTTTAACAAATTTGTCCACTATTCATCTTATATTGAATTTAATCAAAAAAAATAAAGGCATCGACTTAAAATTTACAGATATACCAATTGATGAACCAGAAATTTATTCAAAACTAATTAATAAAGGATTAACAATGGGACTTTTCCAAATCGAATCCGATGGTATGAATGAGGCAATAAAATTAATTAAGCCACATTGTTTCAATGATATTGTTGATACTATCGCTGTTTTTCGTCCAGGTGCAATGGAATCAATTTCATTATTTGCAAAAAGAAAAAACGAAGTTGAAAACAATCCAAATTATAAAATTTTTTACTATTCTGATGATTTAAAAGATATCTTAAGTGAAACTTATGGAATTATTGTTTATCAAGAACAAATTATGCAAATAACCCAAAAAGTTGCTAACTTTTCTCTATCGCAAGCTGATATATTTAGAAGAGCAATTTCAAAAAAGAAAATGGGACTTTTTGATAAATATAAAAACGATTTTATTTCAGGAGCAATAAATAATGGGTATGATAAAAAAATAGCAAACGAAATTTTTGATTTGCTTGAAAAATTTGCCGGTTATGGTTTTAATAAATCACACTCCGTTTCATATTCTATGATCACAACTAGAATGGCTTATTTAAAATTAAAATATCCACAAGAATTTTATGTTGCCCTACTACA
>JADIMN010000020.1 GCA_017694735.1 Candidatus Alectryobacillus merdavium | reverse complement strand
TTATTATAGATAAGAGAAGCTATACATTTTACTCTTAAATTTTCTAAAGTTTTTACGTTTTCTTCTACTTTAATAGCATTCAATCCAACTCTTAAATCATTAATCTCATAACCATGTTTTTCTAACAATTTATATATAGAAGTATTATAACTACTTTTATAATAAGTTAAGCCACCACTAGTTATTATTAAATAATCAAAAGTTTCATCAATTTTTTTATCCTTTAAAAATAAATGATATTTATTTTTTTCTAAATGATAATCGATAAGTTGAGATTCTAAATTTATAACAACTTTATAATAATTTAATAAAAATAATAAGTTTTCGCATAGATTTTTAGCACTTAAAGAATAAGGATAGTATAAATTATTAATATCTCTTGTATAAATACCAAATGAATTTAGTAATTTAATCTGTTGAACATAATTAAAAGAATTATAAATATCGAAAGTATTTTTATTATTATATGAATTACTATCTAATAAAGTATTTCCAAGATTACATCTACCATTCCCAGTAACCATTAATTTTTTTAATAATTTATTTTCTTTTTCAAATATTGAAACTTCAATATTTGTATTACCTCTTTTAAGCAATAAAGCTATCAAAACTCCACTTATTCCACCACCAATTATTGCAACATTCATAGATTTATTATAAATAAAAAAGGTTTGTCGTTCAACGACAAACCTTTTATTACTTGTTATAAAACTTATTTTTTAAATTGATAATTTTTAAATGCTCTTAATCCTTCAAAAATTGCAGCATCACCAAGTTCTTCTTCAATTCTTAATAATTGATTATACTTAGCCATTCTATCTGTTCTTGAAGCACTACCGGTTTTAATTTGTCCAGCATTTACAGCAACTGATAAATCAGCAATTGTTGTATCTTCTGTTTCACCAGATCTATGAGAAACCATAGTAGTATAACCATTAGTTTGAGCTAATCTAATTGCATCAAGAGTTTCTGTTAATGTACCGATTTGATTAACTTTAATTAAGATAGAATTAGCAACATGTCTTTCAATACCTTTTTGTAAGAATGATGGATTTGTAACAAATAAATCATCACCAACTAATTGAATCTTCTTTCCTAAAGTAGCGGTAAGTTTTTCCCAACCTTCCCAGTCAGATTCACTTAAACCATCTTCAATTGTAATGATTGGATATTGTTTAATCATTTCTTCATACCAAGCAATCATTTCATCACTTGTCTTAACACCTTGTCCAGATTTCTTTAAGTTATATGTCTTAGTTTTGCTATCATAGAATTCACTACTTGCAACATCCATTCCTAAGAAAATTTCTTCTCCTGGTTTATATCCAGCAAGTTTAATTGCTTCCATAATTAATTCTAATGGTTCAGTATTTCCATTAGTACAACTTGGAGCAAAACCACCTTCATCGCCAACGCCAGTTGAATAACCTTTTTTCTTTAAAACAGTTTTTAAACAATGGAATGTTTCAACACCAGCTCTTAAAGCTTCTTTAAATGTTTTAAATCCAGCTGGAATAATAAAGAATTCTTGGAAATCAACAGTTGAATCAGCATGAGCACCACCATTGATAACATTCATCATAGGAGTAGGTAATACTTTTGCATTAACACCACCTAAATATCTATATAAAGGAAGTCCAAAAGCTTCACTTGCAGCTCTTGCAGCAGCTAAAGAAACACCTAATAAAGCATTAGCACCTAAATTCTTTTTGAAAGGTGTGCCATCAAGTTCTAATAATTTTTTATCTAAAGCGACTTGATCAGCAGCATCCATTCCTTCAATTTCAGGAGCAATTACTTCATTAACGTTATTAACAGCTTTAAGAACGCCTTTTCCATCAAATCTAGATTTATCTCCATCTCTTAATTCAAGTGCTTCATTTTCTCCAGTAGAAGCTCCGCTTGGAACAATGGCTCTACCAATAACACCACACTCTAAACCAACTTCAACTTCGACAGTTGGATTTCCACGAGAATCTAATACTTCTCGACCATGTACAAATAAAATTGTTGTCATTTTTTAAAATCTCCTTACCGAAAATATTATATCACTAAGTGATATAAATAATTATACTTTTTTAATAAAATTATTTCATCCTAAAAAAGTAATTAATGAATTAAAAAATATCCAGAAAAATTTATTAAATTTTTATTAAGTATTTTTAAAAAAGTACGCAGAACTTAAATATTTTACATTAAAGCACCCGGACCATCATAATTTTTATCATAAATCATGATAATAAATTCTGGATGGTCAATAAATGGATTTCTATTATGTTGATAATCTTGATCGCAAACATTATTTCTATTTACTTCGTAATCTGAAACTGGATCAATTCCACTTGTAGCCCATTCGTATAAATCATCAAAGTTACCATGAAGTCCATCAGCACCACTTGTAAAATCATAATATAAGTTAGTATTAATATTGCCACTGACTTCTAAATCAACTTCACCATCTTCACCTTCATATCTAGTAGCCATATAAAAGATAATTCTTGCAATATCCCCTTTAAATTCATCTTTAGGTTCAAAATAGTTAGCATCAGTAGATACTTTATTTCCATCCATTGTTGATCTCCACCAACTATATGAATCTTTATATGAATCAACATTAGCAAAATATCTATTATTTCTAGTTGAATTTAAATTACTATCACATGGTCTTAAGTTATGTAAATCAGATCCAGGTCCTTTTGAAGTTCCAAAATCTCCATACATCTTTGCCCAACAATGTTCGTTGTTATAACTTGTATTATTAGGTAAACTACCTTCATACATCATAATAATATTATTAGAATTAAATGGATCAACATCGATATCTTTAAATCTTGGATCATTTCCATCGTAAGATAATTTGGTATGACCTTTAATAATATCATTTAAGCCTTCTTTTAAAGCTTCTCCTTTTAATCCTCTAACGCTTTCATAATAATCATCATATGAAATACTTTGATTACCTCTATCTGGAAAAATTTGTTTATTTCCATATAAATAATCAAAATTTTGCTCTCCACTACTTCTTTGAGCAAAAACAACTTCTAAAGTATTTTTTTGCTCACTTAATTTAAATGTATATTTATTAGTAGCTTGAATGTTTGCAGTAACACCATTTACCTTAACACTTTGCGTATAATAATTTTCATCAGGATTAGTATTAATTGTAATTGTATCTCCAACATATAAATCTGTATTTGAAGGAGTAACACTAACACTTCCATTTTCAGTTGGAAGAATATTTAAAGTTGCAAGTACTGGTTCAATTGGAGTTGAATTATCAACATAATTAACAATTACTTCTTCTAATAAATATCTTTGTTTAGATTGAGTTGAAATTTTTATTGATGAAACACTATCTTTATTAAATTCAAATGTCGTATTTTCATAACTTTGTGTTAAAGATTTATCATCCAAAGTAACTGTAACATTACTTTGATCGTTTTTATAAGATTCACCAATTAATTCAATACTATCAATTCTAACTTCATTTTCTAAATTAAAAGTTACATTGCCTCCATTATTAGAAGATGAAATTCTTAAAATATTTGGATTGCTATCATCATCTAAAAATATTGAATTAGCTCCAACGCTGGCAATTTCAATATTATCTAAAACTAAATTACTTAAAGAAATAGAACCAGATTTTAAATTTTGAAATGAAATACTGCCCTTTTCTTCTTCACTTGAAATAACTTTTTCTTTAAAAGTAGCAGTTAATAAATATGTAATTTCCTCTTCTACGACAAAAGATAAATCATTAATAATTGAAATATTATTTATCATTAATGTATCAAGAACATAATTTTGATCAGCTTCATAATCTACATACACTCTTGTTCCAATTTCAACACTAGAATGATTCTCATAACCTACAAAAGATACACTTCCATTAGAAATATCACTTGAAATTTCTAATATTCCAAATTTTTCAGTAATACTTGTTGTATCATTACTTGTTGTTGAAGAATCAGAAGTAGAATCTAAAGTTGAATCAGTAGTACTTGAATCTTGACTTGTTTGATTATCACTGCTCGTTTCTAAATTACTACTTGTATCTCCAGCATAAGAACATGATGAAATAACAAGTGAGAGCATCGTAATCATTAATACAGAGATAAAACTTTTCTTTTTCATAATACAAAAATCCTAACAATCTTTACTTAATTCTTTTAATTATTATACTCTTTAATTTTACATAAACAATCTAAATAAATTGCCTTCAAGCGCCATAATTTTAAATCTTTTATATTTTATATAAAAACTCTTTACATTAAAATTAAAAACAGTATAATAGTTCGGTGTCGGACTATTATGGATGATAAATTTGATTTATTTGCTTCATTTGAATTAAGTGATACGATAGTAGAATCTCTAGACAAAAATATGTCTAATATTTTCTCTAACCATTTGTATGGATTATGTTTGCTATTTATTCATGCAAATGAAAAAAAGAATAATAAGATATATCAAAAAGATTTGGAGAAAGAATTTTCTATTAAATCTTCAACAGCTAGTGATATTCTCAATTATCTTGAAAAAGAAAATTATATCGTAAGAACAACTTCATGTAATGATTCACGTTACAAAGAACTAAGTTTAACAAATAAAGCAAATCGCATGATAGTTGATATCAAAAAAATTATCAATAAAACTGTTATGACTTTAACAAAAGATATAAGCGAAGAAGATAAGAAAACCTTCTTCAAAGTCATTGACAAAATTATTGAAAACGGAAAGAAGGAGGAAAATTATGGAAAGCACTTTAAAGTATAACGAAAATACAAAAGGTAAGTTTTTTCAAGTTGTTAAAACATTATTTAAAAGCATTCGACAATACAAAAAGCAAACATTTTTAACCATGTTATTTGTTGGCTTTGAAACCATTATTGAGTGTGTTATTCCTCTTATAATGGGTTATTTAGTCAACACAATTAATGGAAGCAGTCCATTTGAAATGTCTTTTTTAGGTGATCCAGTTACAAATATGATGTACTACATCTTATTTTATGCCGCAATTTTATTAGTACTTGCTGCATTATCTTTAATATGTGGTATTTTAAGTGGTATTTTTTGTTCTTATGCATCAATTGGATTTACAAGAAATTTAAGACAAGACTTATACAACAAAATAAATTCATTCTCATTTAAAAATATTGATAAATTTTCGATATCAAGTTTGGTCACAAGACAAACAACTGATGTAATGAATATTCAACTTGCTTATTACTTGTCTATTAGAATAAGTGTTCGTAGTGTTTTAATGTTAATTTTTAGTATAGTAATGGCATTTATTGCAAGTCCAAGTATTGCATGGGTATTTTTAATTCTTGTACCTTTATTATTTGGAATATTATTTTTTATAACAATGAAAGTTGATCCTATTTATAGAAGAGGTTTTAGAAAATACGATGCATTAAATGAATCAATTCAAGAAAATATTAAAGGTATTAGAACTGTAAAAACTTATGTTAAAGAAGAATATGAAAAAGAAAAATTTTCAAAAAATGCTTTATCTTTGCAAAGCACTTTTATGAAAGCAGATCGTATTGTTGCTCTTACTTCACCACTAATGCAATTTTTTATGTATACATCAATGTGTACACTACTCGGATTTGGAACTTATTTAATTGTAACTTCTGCTGGTATTAGTTTAGATATTGGTAAATTATCTACATTAATTACATATGGTGCTCAATGCTTATCAAGTATTATGATGATTACTATGGTTTTAGCAATGATTATTATGGCACTTGAAAGTATGGGTAGAGTTTATGAAGTTTTAATTGAAAAAAATGCAATGCTAGAAAATAATGCTACTCTTAAAGATTTAGATGATGGAAGTATTATTTTAAAAGATGTTAGCTTTAGATATGATGATACAAGTGATGTTTATGCATTATCAAATATTAATTTAAATATAAAATCTGGACAAACAGTTGGAATTATTGGAGAAACTGGTAGCGCAAAATCTACACTTGTTAACTTATTACCTCGTTTCTTTGATGCTTCTAAAGGAGAGGTTATTGTTGGTGGTCATAATGTTAAAGATTATGATATTAGATCTTTAAGAAACCAGATTGGTGTTGTTCTTCAAAAAAATGTTCTCTTTAGTGGCACTATTAAAGATAACTTACTATGGGGAAATAAAGACGCAAGTGATGAAGAAATTAAAAAGGCATGTCAAGTTGCACAAGCTGATGAATTTGTTTCATCATTTAAAGATGGTTATAACTCAAAAGTTGAGCAAGGTGGTACTAACTTATCCGGTGGACAAAAACAAAGACTTTGTATTGCAAGAGCAATCTTAAAAAATCCTAAAATCTTAATATTGGATGACTCTACAAGTGCTGTTGATACAAAAACAGATGCATTTATTAGAGAAGGATTAAAAGAAATCTGCCCTACTACAACAAAATTAATCATTGCTCAAAGAATTTCCAGCGTTCAAGATTGTGATTTTATTGTTGTTTTAAAAAATGGAACAATTAATGGAATTGGAAATCATGAAGAATTATTAAAGAATAATGAAATTTATAGAGATATTTACAATATTCAAAATAAAATTGGAGGTGAGCAAAAATGAAAATAAAAAATATTAATGTTTTGCCTCGACTTATTAAAGATATCTTTTTAAGCGATAAGAAAAAATTTATTTTAGCTGTTTTATGCGTATTATTTTCTGGTGTTGGTGTTGTTATTGCACCATTTATGTTACAAAACATAATTGATGGAGTTATCACTCCTGCAATAAAAGATCCAACTTTTGAGTGGTTACCATTATTAATTAGCAATATTTTAATTTTAATATCATGTTATGTTGTCGCATTAATTGGCTCCTTCTCTTATACTCAACTTACAACAATGTTAGGTAACAACTTCATGAGAAAGACAAGAAATAGAATGTTTTCTCATATGCAAGATTTACCAATAAAATATTTTGATACACATACTCATGGTGATATCATGTCAACATATACAAATGATATTGATTCAATTAGACAATTCGCCGCTAACTCATTACCAGTAATGTTTAATTCCTTATTTATATCAATTGTTTGCTTTACTATGATGCTATTTTATAGTGTTTGGTTAGCTTTAATTGGTGTTTTTGGTGTTGTTATTATGTTTTTTGTAACAAAATATATTGGCGGAACTTCTAGTAAAAACTACATAAAACAACAAGCAACAATTGGTAAAATTGAAGGTGTTATTGAAGAAAACATGAATGGTTTAAAAGTTATTAAATCATTTTGTCATGAAGATGCATCTATTAAACAATTTGAAGGTATTAATAAAGAATTGTTTGAAGTTTCCACCACTGCAAATAAATTTGGAAATATTTTAATGCCTATTCTTGGCAATATTGGAAATATCTTATATATTTTAATTGCAATTATTGGTGGTATATTAATTTCATTTAATGTAATGAATGTTAGACTAATAGGAATTGAAGAAAGTATTAGTGCTGGAATTTTAGTCGCTTTCTTACCAATGATTAGACAACTTTCTTATAATATTTCAGAGGTTGCAAACCAAGTTAACTCTATTGCTTTAGCTCTTGGTGGATCAAAGAGAATTTATGAATTATTAGATGAAAAAGTTGAAGAAGATAATGGTTATGTAAAACTAGTTAAAGCAAAATATGATGAAAATCATAATATTGTAGAAGTCGATTATAATTCAAAAGATTTTGATTTATGGGCGTGGAAACATCCTCACTCTGCAACAAATAGTGTCACATATCAAAAACTTGAAGGTGATATTAGAATGTTTGGTGTTGATTTTTCATACGATAATAAAAACATAGTCTTACATGATATTACTTTATATGCATATCCAGGTCAAAAAGTTGCTTTTGTTGGAGCTACTGGTGCTGGTAAGACCACTATTACAAATTTATTAAATAGATTTTATGATATTGCTGATGGAAAAATTAGATATGATGGAATTAATATTAATAAAATTTGTAAAAAAGATTTAAGAAGATCTATTGGAATGGTTTTACAAGATACTTCATTATTTAGTGGAACTGTTATGGATAATATTAAATATGGAAAACAAGATGCAACTGATGAAGAAGCTATTGCTGCTGCAAAACTTGCAAATGCACATGATTTTATTACTAGACTTCCACAAGGTTATAATACATATTTAACAAACGATGGTATTAATTTAAGTCAAGGACAAAGACAATTATTATCTATTGCAAGATGTGCATTAGCAAATTGTCCTGTCATGATATTAGATGAAGCTACATCAAGTATTGATACAAGAACAGAAAGACTTGTATCAGATGGTATGGATAACTTAATGAAAGGTCATACTGTCTTTGTAATTGCTCATAGACTTTCCACTATTCAAAATTCAGATGTTATTATGGTTTTAGATCATGGAAGAATTATTGAAAGAGGAAGTCATGAAGAATTAATTGCTAAGAAGGGGGTTTATTATCAACTTTATACTGGTGCTTTTGAACTTGAATAAAGTAATGATAAAATATAAATAATGTAAAAGTTTTAAGTTAGGAGGTTTTTAATATGGTTAATGTTTATAAAGAAATCGATGATAAGCTTATCGAATTAAATTATAATGATGAACATTTAATAAATGCAGATAGCATTGAAGAAAAAACATGGATTCATATTGAGAATCCTTCCAATGAAATGTTAGTTGGTTTGTCTAAAATAACTAGTATTCCAATGACTTTATTAATTAGTGCACTTGATGAAGAAGAAAGTGCTCACGTTGATCAAGAAGATAATTCATTTTTAATTGTATTAGATGTTCCATTTATTGATGAAAACGATAATATCACAACTAAACCTTTTGTTATCGCTTATAATGATAATTATTTTATTACAGTTTCTAATTATAATAAGACTTTAAAAGATACAATTTTAAATAAAGTAAAAATAGTAGAACCACAAAAACAAATTCGAATGACTCTTAACTTTATTTATTATTTATCTAAAGAGTTTATTTCTATTTTAAAAATTATTGATAATAAAACAAAATCAATAGAAAAAGAGCTCTACTCTAGTTTAAAAAATGAAGAATTATTCAAAATGTTAGCTGTTAATAAAACATTTGTTTATATTTCTAATGCATTAAATGCTGATAAAGGTGTTTTATCTAAACTATTAAAATCTTCAAGATTTATGAGATACGAGCAAGATATGGATTTAATGGAAGATGCTCAAATAGAATTAGAACAAGCTATTGAAATGTGCACCATTTATAGAGATATATCCGCCTCTACTATGGACGCCTTCTCTAGTGTTATTGGAAATAACTTAAATATTTTAATGAAAAGACTTTCAATAATTACAATAGTCTTATCTCTTCCAACTCTTATTGCATCTATTTGGGGTATGAACTTTGTTGATTTACCACTTGAAGAAACTCCATATGGTTTTTATATAGTTCTAGGTATCGCACTAATTTTTACAATAGTTGGTGCAATATTTGTACTTTTTGTTTCTAAAAACAAAAAGCCAAAAAAATAAAAATGTTAAGATTTAATTCTTAACTTTTTTTATTTTATCTTTTAAAAACAAAAGAAAGAATAATAAAATCAAGAGCAATAAAAGCGTGGAAGAAACTAAGAGATATAAGAACTCCGGTGCCTTTAGTCTTGATATTAGTATTTTTATTTCTTGCTTTTATTAATAACCCTATTATTCCAGAATAAGTAGATAAAATAAGCGAAATAAACATTGCCCAAATGTTTTGTGATATTTCACTTATACTAAATGTCCCCTTTTTTCTTTTATCTCTCCAAGATCTTAATGTATAGCGATTAATCCCTAATGCTTTTGCGGTTTTAGATAATTGTCCATCATAGGTATCTAATAAATTTAATGCTTTTTTTTAATTTCTTCTATTTTGTGCATACTTGTCCTTTCTATTTAGTCCAAGTTTTAGTCTCCACTCCCCTCCTCCATGAAGATAAAAAATTGGAGTTAAAGAATTAATATATTTTTTAAGTTTATGAAAAGTATGAACTCTATATTCGTCCTCACCTTCTTTGACATTTATTTTTTCATAAGAAAGAATCTTTTTTAGTCTTCTAGGCAAAGGATAGATAGTAGCTAAAACTCGCGAAAAGAAAAAAATAGTTTATTAAATGGTGGTTTTACTCCACTAAATAAAGATTTTTCAAACCAGGATCTAAATTATATTTCATTTATATCGGTTCTAAACAATCTTTTAAAGGCTAAAAGAAAATGGATATTAATCGAAATTGCCTTCAAATAATACATCATTTTGACCATTATCTTGCCAAGAAATGAAATATGGAATACCTTGAATTAAAGCACTATTTATATAGTCATAATCAAATTCTTGGAAAAAATTATAATCTTTAGGTAGTGGCTCGCCAAAAGTACCAATCCTTTCTTCATTTTCATTAAATTCTTCATTTTCCATAATGCTATATAAACCAGAAATATTATCCTCAAAAATTCCATCACCTTTTGCTTCAACAAGAATTGCATCGGTTTTAAATGGATATTCATAAAAATATTTTGAACATCTTTTTACTAAAAATGAATAGCCTTCGCCAGTATCATATTCAAAGCTTATTTGCTTATATTTATCTAACATATCAATTAATTTAACATTATTAAAAGAGATCCACTCATATTCTTCAGCACTATCTTCATCAATATAAATATCTTCTCCACATCTAAATAATGAAAGATGTTCAAATCTTGTTTTTAAAAGTAAACAAAGCGAATAACTTAATTCTTCTAAAGTAATATCCTTTTTTACAAGAATTATACGATATAAATTTTCTGGATAATCTTTCCAAGAAACTTTTATTTTAATAAATTCCATAAATCTAACCTCAAAAATATTATACCTTGTCACTTAAGCATTACAAAATTAAAAGTTTATTATTTATCCATTTTTAATTACAATTTAGTGGATATGAAAAAAGAAAAGAAATATTTTAATTGGGTAAATCAAAATATAATAAACGTTACAAATAAGACTATTTTAATAAATGGGGCAACTGGAGGAATTGGCTCTTCTTTAATAACTTACTTATCTTATTTAAAAAATGATCTATATCTATTAGTACGAAATTTAAAAGAAGGAAATATTTTAAAAGAAAGACTTGAAAAAAGATTCCATAATAAAATTGGGGTAATTTATTTTGATTATCTTGACGAAAGTTCTCTTTTAAATACGCTTGAATTAGTAAAAAACCTTGCAAATTTTGATTATTTTATAAATGTAAGTGGAATTTATCATCAAGCTTATCAATTAATTGAAGGCGTTGAAAAAACTTATTTAGTAAACTATTTTAGACCATCCTTTTTCATTAAAGAATTATTAATGATAAAACCACAATGTAAAATAATTGTTGTTAGTAGTTTAACTTCTTCGATTAAACTCAAAAATAAAAATAATCTTTTAAATAGTGAAAACGATTTGATCTCCTACTTAAACAATGTGAAGAATAAAACTAAACGCTACGCCCTTTCTAAACACCTTTTAACAAGTTATTTGCTCTTTTTAAAAGAAAGTCAAAATATAAACATTACTTTAACTCATCCAGGAATTGCTGTTACTAAACTTTTTGATAAGAAAAATAAAGCCTATAATAAGTGAACTAGTCAAGCGAAAGTAGACAGTTCAAAAAAGTCTCAATACCCCATGTCATGTTTATACTGATGTGGGGTTTTATATTGCAATGTATATGCTGGACGTTCGTGATTGAACCAATCTATGTATGCCTTGATAAACTTGTTTATATCATCACAATGTTTTAAATCAAAATCATAAAACATCTCATCTTTCATCCAACCGTTAATTGATTCCATAATTGGATTATCGGTTGGAGTTCCTGCTCGAGACATAGAATGTTTTATGTTAATATTAGTTAGAAGCTCGTTATAGCTTCTGGAAGAATAAACCGAACCTTGGTCTGTATGAAGAATGGTAACCTGGTCAGTTTGTTCTTTTTTAATTAGTTTTATTACTTCTTTTAGTCCATCGTGATATGTTCTTGGATCACCTTCTCTTGAACTTAACTTGTATGAAACTATTTCGTTGTTGAATGTATCAAGATATAACGTTAATTCGTAATGAATCCCTTTGTAATAGAAGATTGTCATATCTGACACGATAATTTCATATGGTTTTGATGCATTCCAATTTCCACACACGAGGTTTGGGAATTCAAGTTTTTCTTCTTTTGGTTTTCTGTATTTAATTCTAGGAGCTTGAGATTTAATTCCTGCATATTTACAACATTTATGGACATAATTTGGTTTTAATATGAGTCCATATTTTTGCTTTAAATACGCTGAGATCCATCGATATCCATGGGTTTTGTGATGATTATGCACCTCTTGAATAATCTTAAGATTATCCTCCCTTTTCTTTATCCATTCAGGCTTATTTGTTTGACGATTTTTCCATTTATAATATCCGCTTCGATTAACATCCATAATTGAACATAGAAACTTAATCGGATATTTATTGGATAAGAGTTCGATTATTTCGAATTCTTTTTGCTGATAGTAACGTATTCTTTTCTTTGACCAACTCCTTTCACTAAGTAACCTTTTTTTAATCGTTCACACTCAACTTCCTTTTTAGCTAGTTCAAGCCTCAATCTTTCTACTTCTGTTAGATTCTTTTTGGTGTGCAATGCTGCATATGGGTTTCCTGATCCACATTTACCTGTTTTAGATTTTAAGCCATCAATACCATCTTTTTGATATTTGATAACCCAACTTCTTATTCTTTCATGATGAATGCCTAATTCCTTTGCTAAAGTTCTATAAGGAATGTTTTCATTAATGCATCTAAGAACAATTTGTTCTTTTTCACTAAGAGATCGTATATTGTTTTTTGTTCCTTTTGGATGACCAATAATCGCTCCATCTTTCCTTCTACTCATAATTTCCTCCTTTTTACAATCATACTAAAAGAAAAAGTAGACCGCACTTTTTATACGTGTCTACTTTTATCTTACCGGTTCACTTTTCGATGCCTCATAATTATTCGTTAGGTAACTTAAATTCATCTAAATAATTTTCAATCGGTTTAATAATTTTTTTGATATTACCTTGATCAAGAGGATTAAGTAAATGAGCTTTAGCAAGCAATTCTCTAAATCCGTATTTGCCTCCCATCTTGGAAAATCTTAAATATTTATTCCAAGCTTTTTCATGATTTTTTAAATCGAGGGTGAAGAACTGGAAGGCGCAGAGATGAGCTAAAGTATAATCGATATAATAAAATGGTGTTGAGAAGACATGGCCTTGTTTTAACCAGAAACGACCGCGGCTATAAATCTCGCAGTCATCATATTTTTTATGCGGTAAATATTTTTCTTCAATTCTTTTATAAGCTTGACATCTCTCTTCATGAGAAATCTCGGGATGCTCATAAACAAAATGCTGGAATTCATCAATAACTGTGCCGTAAGGAATAAAGCAGAGTTCGTCCTTTAAATTTTGATAACGATATTTTTCAACATCTTCTCCAAAGAATAAGTCCATCCATGGGTATGTAAATAATTCCATACTAGTTGAATGGATTTCACAGGCTTCTAATGTCGGTGAGCGATAATCGCTGATTTTGAAATTTCTGGTGAGATAGCCCTGTAAGGCATGCCCAAATTCATGAGTTAATGTATTAA
>JADIMN010000019.1 GCA_017694735.1 Candidatus Alectryobacillus merdavium | reverse complement strand
ATACGATATAAAATGGGATTTTGATAATTGGGGAAAAAAGTATCGGAATGGCGATGAAAAAATAATTTAAGAATGAAAATGGTATCGTTTTTCTAGTTAGGGTATCATTTCGCTAGTAGGGGTCGCGTATTGTATTAAAGCGATAGCACAAAGACATTGTATCTCGACTCCACGAGATTTTTTTATTATATATACAGGAGGTTTCGTAATTTATGACAAAACGTAATTTGATTTTTATTTCTTTAATAATTTGTTCATGTTTTTTATTACTAAGTGGCTCAATAGTATATTTGAGAACGGAGTATTTTAATCCTGTATCTATACCATTCTTTTTCTTATCTGGTGTACTTTTTGTTGTTGGTCTTTGTGTTCTTTTCATTAAAAATAAAGAAAAATAATGTTTAATTACTGATTTATTCTTTATTCTCTAGATGACAATATCTTAAAATTAGATTAAGTTTAAAAAAAATAAGATTTTAAAAATAATTGTAATTACAAATAGACTCTTAATTGAGTCTTTTTTATTGACTTTAAAAAAATATTGAGTTTTTGCAGGGTTTTTACTCTTGATCACGGGACTAAAATTTACATAAATCACGGTGAAAAATGCGCACTTCTTTAGTTGCCACTAAAGAAGTTTATATGAAAGAGGATTTATGGAAGAGTAAGATAAGTAATAGATAAGCAAAATAAGATAAATACTTTACAGCAAACTTTAAATAATATGCGACATTGTAATACTGAATTTGTTGAATGACTTTTAACATTACGATTAGTAAAGTTGTTGGAATCGAGACAGGAGTATCGAATTTATATTTAACTAAGCATATAAAGTAAAAATTGAGGCTACGAAGCAAGAAACATTAAACCTTTTTTACATTAAAACTCATTAGTTAGCATAAACTAACTTTCTTATTGTAGTGCTTATATAACAGTGTTATAATAACGGAGTTATAGGAGGAATTTAAATGAACGAAGAAATTATGGGAGAGATTCTTAAAGCAGCTAAGGAAGAATTTTTATCTCTTGGATATATTGATGCCTCAATGAGAAATATAGCAAAAAAAGCTAATCTGACCACTGGGTCTTTATATTATCGTTTTTTAGATAAAGCTGAAATGTTAGATGCAGTCGTTGGAAATGAAGCAGAAGAACTTTTAGCAACTTTTAAACAAATTCAAAATGATTTTGCTAAAAAAGAAGTCAAGAATCAAATAAGTGATATGCCAACCTATACTGAAAACGGGTTACATATTCTTTTAAATTATATTTATGATCATTATGATGCATTTAAGATTATTATTTGCAAAAGTAAAGGTTCTAAATATGAATTTTATCTTGATAGCTTAGTAGATGTAGAAGTAGAAAATACTTATCGCTTTATTAACGAATTAAAAGCTAAAAATATAAAGGTAAAAGAGCCAAGTGAGAATTTAATCCATATTTTGTGCACGTCCTTTTTTGCAAGTATTTTTGAAGTTGTTCATCATGATATGAAAAAGGAAGAAGCTTTAAAATACGCTGATGAAATTTATGCTTTTAATCAAGCTGGATGGTCTGTTTTATTAGGTTTAGATTTTAAGGAGGGTTTATGAAAAAAGAAAAAGTATTTCCGCGTTTAATGCATTTTGCTGGCAAACATAAAGTACTTACATATTTATCGCTTATTTTATCTGCAATAAGTGGCGTTCTTGCTATTATGCCATTTGTTTATATTTATTTTATTATCCGTGATGTAGTTCAAGTTGCACCAGATTTTTCAAAAGCTACTAATTTGGTGTTTTATGGATGGATGGCTGTCGTATTTGCCGTTCTTGCTATCCTTATTTATATTGGGGCTTTGATGTGTTCGCATATTGCAGCTTTTAGAATTGCTGGAAACATGAGAATAGAAGCAATAGAGCATCTTACAAAGATACCAGTTGGTGAAATTGAAGAAGAGGGAAGTGGTAAGTTAAGAAAGATAATTTTAGATTCTAGTAGTGCAACCGAGACATATTTAGCCCATCAACTTCCTGATATGGCTCAAGCCATTCTTATGCCTTTAGCTATTATAGTTATATTATTTATATTTGATTATAGACTTGGGCTTGTTTCTTTAATTCCAATTATACTTGGATTTTTATGCATGTTTAAAATGATCGGCCCAAAAATGAAAAATGACATGGCTCAATATCAAAATGCTATGGAAAGTATGAACAATGAAGGTGTTGAGTATGTTAGAGGTATTCCTATTGTTAAGACTTTTAATCAATCAATTTATACTTTTAAAAGATTTAAAGGAGCGATTGATAATTACTCTAACTTTTGCATTTCATATACAAAGAGATGTAGAGGTCCGATGATTGCTTTTGAAATATGCGTGAATTCCGTTTTTGCCTTTCTTATAGCAATGGCTCTTATTTTATCTGGCGTAAAAGCAACTGATCAAACTTTTATTTTAAATTTAATTTTCTACATTGTTTTTACTCCGATTATATCAACAACCCTTTTAAGAGTTATGTATATGTCTGAAAATACAATGATTGTAGAAGATGCATTAAATAGAGTTGATTCAGTTCTATCTATTGAACCATTAAAAGAAACCTCTAATCCTTTAAAGCCAAAAGGAGATGAGGCGAAATTTGATAGTGTCTTTTTCAAATATAAAAATAAAGAAAAATATGCTTTAAATGATGTTAGCTTTATTGCAAAGGAAAATTCAATTACAGCTTTAGTAGGTCCTAGTGGCGGTGGCAAAAGTACTATAGCTAGTCTTATGAATAGATTTTATGATGTGGAAAAAGGCTCTATTTCTATCGGTGGAGTTGATATAAGAAACATAAAAAAAGAAGATTTGATGAATGAAATTAGTTATGTTTTTCAGGATTCAAAACTTTTAAAAAATACTATTCTTGAAAATGTAAGAATGGGTAAAAAAGATGCAACTTTAGAGGAGGTTAATGAAGCTTTAAAACTTGCTCAATGCAATGACATAATTGCTAAACTTCCTGAGGGGTTAAATACTATTATTGGCGCTAAAGGAACATATTTATCGGGTGGAGAAATGCAAAGAATTTCTCTTGCTAGAGCTATTTTAAAGAATTCTAAGATTATTATTTTAGATGAAGCTACGGCATTTTCGGACCCTGAAAATGAGTATTTAATTCAAAAAGC
>JADIMN010000003.1 GCA_017694735.1 Candidatus Alectryobacillus merdavium | reverse complement strand
TCACATTATCTTCTAAAGCCATATCTAATTCATGTTCTTTATAAGCATCCAATTTATGACCTTCAGTACAAAAAATTATTTTATCTTCATCAATATCAATATCATTTGCTTTCAAATAATCTTTTACAAACTTTCTATGAAGCGCTCCCCAAGCATTTTTTCTATCTGTTGCATATCTTTCAGTAACAATATAAGGAACATCTCCATTTTCTTTCATCTTAGCAATAAGTTCTTTAATCCCATTTCTAACCGGTGCCTTTCTAGCTAATTCAAAAATAAATGGTTTCCAAAACTCACGTCTCATATATTCTTCATCTTCAGACAAACCAAAAATATCACGAACATCAAAACCATTAGGATTTACTACTTCTTTGTTATATTTTTCTTTAAAAAAAGGAATAGCATTTTCTAATTGAAACTTCTCAATATTATTAATAATACCATCAATATCAATACCAATTCTCATAATAAAACCTCCCTATACTCTAGTCCCTATTTACTCCTTATAAAAATGTACTGCTAATTGTTATTAATAGTGCATACTCCTCCTTCAAATATAATATACAACAAAATTGTACCATTTTCCTTCTTTTTTTACAATTTTTCACACATTTGAACAAAATGCCAAAATAAATTTTGACATTAGCTCACCTCACGGTAAGCTTTTTCTACTTCACAGAAACCTAAGGCTTCTCCATAGACCAATATCGGATAGTCGCTACCCTAATTTATATTTTATTTATGTCAAAATTTATGATTAGATAGATTGCTCTAGATATAACATGTATTTTTCTAAACCTTTAAACATTATATTAACTGCTGCATTATAATCACGTTCATGCTCTGTATGACATACTGGACATTCCCAATTTCTTATACTTAAATCTTTTACTTCCTTATTTTGATAATTGCAAACATTACATATTTGACTACTCGGATAATATCTGTCTATTTGTATTATTCTTTTGTTATTCCAATCAGCTTTATATTTAAGTACTCTGATTATTTCTGATATTGGGTTTTTATTTAAGCCTTTTGCTACATAGTGATTTTTCTGCATTCCTTTAACATCTAAATTCTCAGTTACTATAATGTCATTTTCATTTATTAGTTTATTTGTTATATCATGTATCATATGTTTTCTTGCGTTTCTTATTTTTTGATATAATCTTTGTATTTTTAGTTTCATTTTATATCTGTTTTTACTTCCTTTTTTACACCTAGATATTCCTCTTTGCAGGCCTACCATTCTTTTAGTGTTTAGTTTTATTTTGTTTTCTATTTTCTCATTAAATGATGTTACTATTAAATCTTTTATTCCTAAATCTATTCCTATTATACTTGTTGGTACAAATGCTGGTCTTATTAATTCTTCGTTGATTAAGACGCTTACATAATATTTACCGGCATCTTTTTTAATTACTGCACTTTTTACTTCACCAGGTATAATATTTTTATTTCTATATCCTCTTATCTTTACTTCTTTTAATTTTGGTAAGGTAATTGTCTTATTTTTTAAATCTAGTTTTATACTATTATAATTATTTCCTTTATAACTACTTTTTATATTATTAGTTTTATAACTTTCATGTACTCCTTTTGCTTTAAATTTAGGATACCCATTTCCATTATAAAAATTGGTAAAAGCATTATCTAAATTAAATAGACTATTTCGAAGTGCGCAACTATCTACTTCTTTTAAAAATGAATATTCTTTAGAAAGTGATGGTATTAATTTAATTTGATCATAAACTGTTTTACTTTTGCCAGTTTCTTTATATTCTTTTATTTTATCATCTAAGAAATGATTATATATAAATCTAGAACATCCAATAGTTTTATTAATTAGTTCCTCTTGCTTTTCAGTTGGATACATTCTAAACACATAGCCTTTTAATATTTTCATAGCATCACCTTCTATTTTTTGATATATCCACTATAGCACATACAAACGTTCTTGTAAATAACTTCTTGCAAACTTTTACCTTTTACAAAGCAAATTCCTCGTAAACAAAAAAACTTACTTTTTTAAGTAAGTTGATTAATCAATAATGGCGGAGCAGGAGGGATTTGAACCCTCGCGCCGGTTACCCGACCTACACCCTTAGCAGGGGCGCCTCTTCAGCCTCTTGAGTACTACTCCAAACACTACGTTTATAATTTTACCTTAAATAAACGTATATGTCAACACATTTACTTTCTAAAATGTTTACCACCTTTATCATTTTCATCCTCATCTAAATCATATTCCATAACATTATCAGGATGTTCTAAATCATACTCTAATATATCTTTTTCTGTCTCAAAATTATTTAAAGCAATTGCGTTAATTGTCCTAAAAATTACTCCACTTATTCCAACTATCATACCAGCAATTATTTTTCCTTTATCCAAACCAATAACCCCAATAGTCCCGCCAACTAACCCAGTAAGATAAACCGCATTCCAATTACGCACTTTATCTTCTTTATCATCTATTTTTTCATTTAAAATATTTATTTGTTTCTTTATTAATTGTTTTGTATCTTCTCGCATAATAACTCCTCCAAACACCTACATATTATAACAATTTTTAGCCAGAAAGAAAAGAAAAAGCTTAAAATTTAAGC
>JADIMN010000176.1 GCA_017694735.1 Candidatus Alectryobacillus merdavium | reverse complement strand
TATTTATTGTTTCTATAAATCTATTAATATTTTCATCTAATAGTCTTATCTCATTCTCTTTGTCTATTTTCTTACTAACCATTTTTACTATAAACTTATCAAAACCTTTTTGTTTTTCTAAATCCATTTCTCCACCAAAAGTTTCGTATATCATAGCATTATCAAGGAGTTCTTTTGGAAAATTTTGCTCATAATATTGTTTCCAATTTTCATTAAATCCACAACAAATAAAATAGCATACCATTTTATTTCGTAAAATATTAAAATTTTTAGACAAAAATTCTTTTACTTTTTTATCTATCATTCCCATTCTAATTGGAGATCCAATAATAATTAAATCATATTTATTAATATCTTCATTTTGTATTGTAGCTAAATTAATTATAGTTGCATCTATCAAATTTTGTCCTAATATACCTGCACATTTTTCTGTTGTGCCAGTTTTGCTTGAATAGACAATTAATTTTTTCATACTCTTCTCCTAACTTTAATTATGCTATTTTCCTTCTCTTTTTTGTTATTATATTTGTAATTATAATAAATAATATAGAAAATATCAACAAAATTCCCATATTAGTCAATATCGGTTTTAATGTTTGGAGATTAATTGTTTCCAATGTTTTTACCATTTCATTTGTTTGTATATACCAATATGATGGCAATATATGAGCTATTTTTAATATATTATCTGGTAACCATTCTATTGGTACAAATGCACCACATAAAAAGCTAGATCCAAGTCCTACTACATTTATAATTCCATTTATTGCTTTTTTATTATTTATTAAGTTTCCTATTAAAAAGGCTATTGTTAAACTACAAATTGAAAATATAAATGAATTTATTATTAAAATTACTCCATGTTTTCCAAACATTATATCTCCAATTAATATAAAACTTAAAATAACATAGAATATCCATAAAATTATTGTTAATATTGCATTAGATAGTAATAATTGTCTATTATGTTTTTTATAATTCATACTACTTATTATTGTTCTTTTTCTTATTTTTTCTTCTCTAAAACTAGATAATATTAAACATATTAAATATACACAACCTGCTAAAATAATGTAATTCAAAAAATTATAATAAAATGTTGCTCTTGATAAATTATCTGTATCTAATTTTGATGTTACTTCTATTTGAACTTCATTTAATAAAGCATTATTTATTTTATCTATTAATTCTTCTTCATTTTGTGTTTCTTTTTGGTATATATTTGCTATTTTTATGTAACGAGTAAGCATCATCTCTGCATAAGAAGATTCGCCATTTCCTGTGCTTTTTATTTCAATTTCTGGATTTAATCCATCTAAAAAATCTCTACTATAATTTTCAGGTATATAAATAATGTAATTTACATCTCTATAAAAAAGTGCATCATTTCTTGCTTCCTCTGTATCTTCTATATCTATTATATTACAATTACTTTCTATGTAGTTTACTAAATTATTTGTTAGTTTTCGATTTTCGTCATTATTTGCAATTAAAACATCTGGCTTACTTGCAACAAAACTCATACTATTATCGCTTGTTTGCATATTAAATCCTGCAAATATTATTAGCATTACTGTATATAGCAGAATTGTAAACTTATATTTATTTACTATTTTAAAAAATGTTTTAAATACTGTCATATTTCTGCCTCCTTAAGCTAATATATGAAACTAAAATCATAATACAAGAGAAAACTAATAAACTTCCTAAATTAAAATAAAATCTATCTAATGTATCATAATAATATAATGAATAAAATCCATCTGTTATCATATTCGCTGGATTTATTTTATTTAAAATTGGTACATTTTTATCTACAATATACTTCATTGTAATACCCATCATTCCTGATAAAAAACAGCCAAACATTGTTACTGCAATTAGGATTCCTGTTTTTGTATTTTCATTTGTTTTAAATACAGTTCCAACTACTAGACCCATTGATAGTCCTGCTAGACTTCCAGTTATACCTAATAAAATAATTAATGGTAAATTATTGCCATAATCTACTTTTAGTACAAATATTGTATAAATGAATAATAATGCAAGTCCAATTAGTGCTATTAAATAACTTGCAAATACGCTACTAAACACTAATTTTAATTTGCTAATTGGTGCAACTGCTACTCTTTTTCCTTTACTACTCATATTGGCTAGATTTTGATTAATTGCAACCATTCCAAATATTCCACCATATAAACACGCCATTGCAATTAAAGTGTAAAATTCTATCATTGTATAACTTAAATTGCTATTTGATATGTTGTTTAGATTAACTTCTTGATTTTGCACTTCTTCGATAATATTTTCGTACAATTTTTCATAATCTAAATTCACATTTCCTGCCATAATTTGTTTTTCTATCTCACTTTTGGCTATATCTTCTACTATTTGAGAAGTTGCATTAATTTCTTCTACTATATATTTAAAAATTGTTTCATTAATTCCTGATTCTTTAACTATTATGTTAGGTTCTTCATCTTCTACTTTTAGATAACCTACTATTTCATCATTTTCTAGTAATTCTTTTGCTTTTTCTTCTGTTACATATTGTGTATTAAACATTCTTTCTTCATTTGATTCATTGCTTAATTCTTCAAATGATTTTTTTAATATTTCATTATTTTTAAATTCTTCATTATCAATTATTGCAATTTGTATAATATTTAATTTTTCACTATTTTCAATATTAGAAAATGCCATATTAAAAAATGTACCAAGAATTATAGGAAATGCAAATGTCCAAAAGATGAGTGCTTTGTTTTTAAAAAGCGTTTTAAAACTATAAATAAAATTATGTATAAACATTAATCTCTAAGCTCCTTTCCTGTAAGTTCTAGGAATACATCATTCAATGTTGGTCTTTCTGAATAAATTTTGTTATATTTAATCTTGTTTTCTTTCAAATATTCCATAAGCTCTACAAGATTGTTTTTTCCTTTTGTATATGTAACTAGTAACAAACTATTAGTATATTTTACTTCATCTACATTTTTTGATTTTTTAATATCTTCTATATAATTTTCTTGTAATTCATTTATTTCAACTGTTATTTTTTCTTCTATTTTAGCAAGTTCTTTTAATTCATCACTTGTTCCTGTTGCTAATATTTTACCTTTATCTAAAATAATAATTCTATCACAAATAATTTCTACTTCTTCCATATAGTGTGTTGTGTAGATAATTGTTGCTCCATTATCTCTTAATTTTTTTATTCCATCTAATATATTATTTCTACTTTGTGGATCTACTGCTACTGTTGGCTCATCTAAAAATATTAGTTTTGGTTTATGTGCTATTCCACAAGCAATATTTAATCTTCTAAGCAAACCTCCAGATAATTGTTTTGGATAAAATTTTTTAAATTCTTCTAAACCCACTAATTCTATTGCATCTTCTATATATTGTTTCCTTAATTTTTTATCTTTTATATATAATCCACAAAAATAATCTATATTGTCATATACTGTTAATTCTTCAAATACTGCCACATCTTGGAATACTACACCAATCTTTGATTTTATATCATAGGCATCTGGTTTCATTTCTTTACCAAATATCTTTATACTTCCTTTGCTAAAATTTAGTAATGATAATATGCAATTTATTGTTGTTGATTTTCCACTACCATTTGGTCCGAAGAAGTCCTAAAATTTCTCCTTCATGTACTTCAAATGATAAATTATCTATTGCTTTTAATTTTTTATATTCTTTACTTAAATTTTCAACTTCTATTATATTATTCATTACTGTTTCCTCCCATTTTTAATCCTTTTAACATCTCCAAAACTGTACTTCCTAACAATTCACTTATTTTTTCATCAGATATTTTAATTGTTGCTGTAGCAACTAGACAAGCTATTCCATGTGTAAATATCCATACTTTTATATGGAATTTCTTTTGCTCTTCAAAAGATAATCCTGTAAGTTTTTGTCCTGCTTTTATTACATTATCTCCTACTTTATCTGACATAACAAAGTTTTCAGCATTTAGATCTGTTTTTTGCATAAAAATAATCTTAAAAAATTCAGGGTAATCTTTTGCAAATTTTATATAGGATATTCCCATTTTTTTATATGCTTTATTTTCATTTATTTCAATTTGCATATATTCTTGGTATTTAGCATATATCTTTTTATAAACTGCTTTTTTTAGTTCTTCCATATCAGTAAAATGTCTAAAAATTGGATGTACTGATGAATTCAATTCTTTTGCAATTCTTCTTGCATTCAAACCTTCAAATCCTTCTTTTTTTACTATTGCATAGGCTACATTTAAGACATCTTCTTTTTTGAATACTGTTCTTGGTGGCATTTTATCATCTCCTCAATAACTTTTGTTACCTAACATTTGTTATTTTATCATATATATTTGTTTTTGAATATAGTTTATAAAAAAAAGAACAAGAATATTTACTTGTTCATTTAATCGTTTTCTATATTAACTTGTTAAGATAATTTTGTTATTACCAAAGCAATAATTAAAGAAATAATTGCAAATCCTATAATAGTTCCTAACCATTTAATTATTTTCATTCTTTTAGGAATATAAGGTTTTAATTCTTCTGTATTAGGTATATTCCATGCTTTTGTATGCTCTACCCAATACCAGTCAATAAAAAGTCTATCAAATATTCCCATTATATACATAATTAATAAACTTTGAATAAATATTTCAGCAAATTCTTTTGCACCATTTATATAATAAACCATTAATGGAACTAAAACAAAACATGGTAAATATAAAACAATAATTGATATTATTGTTTGTTTCTTTATTGTTTTTTTAGTGGTATATCCTAATTTTATTGCTTTATCTTGAACATCTTTTTCATAAAATACTGTAAATTTTTCTGGACCGTTTGCTATACCTATAACACAAAATATCAAAAGTATAAAACACAATACTATACCTTCCATTAAGATTATCATTAAAAACGCCTCACTTTCAAATTATTATTTTTATTATAATATCATAAAAAGAAAAATTACTCTATACTTTCTTTAAAGTAATTTAGAAATTGTAATTTGTAGGGATGATTATATAATAATAAATTACAGGTAGTTTTTGAGCTACCTGTACACAATTATCTCTCATAACCATCCATATCTTTTTGACTTTTAAAATTTGTTCTTATAATGTAATTTAAATCTTCTATTGCTTTATCTATATTCATCATTCCATTTCCAATAGGATAATAAACAGGATATACGCTATAATTCTTTCCTGCAATATTTCTTGGAAAACTTTGCTTCCTGCATTGTGATACTGATATGTTTTTATTTAATACAATAGAACTAACTTGATTTCCAAGAGTTATAATT
>JADIMN010000175.1 GCA_017694735.1 Candidatus Alectryobacillus merdavium | reverse complement strand
AATATGAGGTATTTGCAGGCTATTTAAGTGAAAAAATAAAAAAAGAAGCCTCTAAAATTAAGCTTCAAATTTTCTCAATGGGGCGAGTGATGAGATTCGAACTCACGAATGACCGGGTCACAGCCGGGTGTGTTAACCGCTTCACCACACTCGCCACGTGTATTTAATATTATAGCAAAATTTTAATTAATTTCAACATAAATATAAAAATAAAAACCTATTATAAAAATCAGAAGATTTAAACTAATAGGTTTTATTTTTTGTAATTAATTAGTGATTAGCATCTAAGTTAACTTTCATAGAATGCTTTACTCTTGCTTCTACTTCAGCTCTCTTTGCGTCATTAAATCTATCAAGAGTTCCAACTAGATATCCAGTAATTCTTCTAATTCTTTCAAAAGGAACTTTATTAAAGTGATATGTTAAATCAACATAATCACCATCTAATTTAATATCTAATTGAGATAACTCCTTACCTTCGCTATGTTTTAAAGCATATTCTACATAAGCGTCTTGTTCTTTCTCACTTAATTTACCATTTATCACATTTACGACCATAAATATCTCCTTTCTAGTATTTAAAAATAAATTTCATGAATAATTTATCTATCATGTTTTAATTCACTACTATTATAAAACCTAATTATTTAAAAGCAGCAATCTCTTGCTGCTTATTTACAAAATTTTTTGGTGTTTATTAAAAGAATGTTTATTTAGTATTTTTTTAGTACTTATAAGCTAATAGCTATTTTTGCTTCATTATCATTAAGAGAAACAATACTAATATCTAAGTTAAATATAATACCGTTATTTAAAACAGAACTGTGATTAGGCATCAATTCACGATATTTATCATCAGATAGAGAGAAAGAATCGCCTTCAAAATATAAGAAATTATTTAAATAACTTTGGGAAAATGGTCTATCTAAAAAATTATCATCAAGAACATTTTTAATACTAGTTGCATTCTTTTGCATTATAGTCAATCTTCTAAAAGGAATATTACTACTACTTGTTAAAAAATCATAAGTAGGTTTTGAATTATTCTCAGTTAGCAGTATATCCATTTCTTCATAGTCATCAGTGCTTGTAACATAAAATCCATCATTTTGTTCAAATAGATTAAATCCCCTTGAATCAACATGAGAAATTCTTATACCTGGTCTTTCATATCCTAATAGATTATTGCCAGGATAAACAATCTTGTAATCTTTTTCATTTAAACCAGTTGGTGTAATATACTCAATAATAAAATATTCATCATATGGAGTTTCATTATAGTTATTATATGAAACAATTATCGCATCTCCGTTTTCTTCAAATGGCTCCAAATTATAAACTCCATCACCATATACATATCTTGGTTTAATCCAACCAAGAGAAAATTTTGAATAAGCATTATGATCTCCAATATTCATATCCATCATATCAACCATACCAGCTGGAACACTAGAACCGGTTGTATCATAATAATCAATCAATCCAAGTAAGTGCCCGGTTTCATGAATTATTGTTCTAGTATCAGGTTTTAATAAACTTCCATCGCTATATTCTCCAAATAAAGAATAAACAGAAGCCCAAGAATATGCACATGGTTCATAAGAAGTTGAATTAGCATTATTAGTATCCCAGAATGTAAAAGCCCAGAAAGTTTCATCCATTTGTAAATTTTCTCTAACATTTGGAACATTATAAACTAACCATACAGCATCAATAACATGATCTTTATTATTATCAAAATCTTCTATATCATTATAGTTTTCTTTATACCAATCAACTGCTTTGTTTAATAGCCAAATTGTTCCACCCTCTCCAGCGTATGAATCTTCTTCTTTACTTTTTAATTCGCTTGAAGTAATTCCAACATGAAACCAATCGCTAACTTTTCCTTGAACATTTAATTTTTGATAACTTGATTGATAATAATAATCAGAAAGCGAATAAAATGATGTATCACTAGAATCGCCAAAAAATGCATTTTCAATACATGCTAATGTATTATCATTAACAAGATTTAAATACTCTGGATCATCAAAAGCAACCGGAATTACAAGTATATTTTGTTTACCAATAGAATCTAAATATAAAACTTCTCTATTTCCATTTAATTTGTTTAATAAATATGTATCAGAAAGTGTTTTTTCATCAACTCCAATATTTGTTGGTGTTGAATCGCAACTTGAAAGCAAAATTGCAAAAAGTAGAGCAAAACTTAAATATTTTTTATTCATAATTATTTCACCGTTTTCTTAATTGCTTGAAAAGTTTCTTCGCTAATAATATGTTCAATATTGCAAGCATCTTCTTTTGCAATATTTTCCTCTACTCCAAGACTTTCAAAAAATTTAGTTAAAATAGTATGTCTTTCTAAAACAGCTTTAGCAATTTCTTCACCTTTTAAAGTTAAAGAAATAAAACCTTTGCTAGAAACATCTACATAACCTTCTTGTTGCATTTTTTTGATTGCAATAGAAACACTAGCTTTAGAAAAGTTTAATTTTCTTGCTAAATCTACACTTCTTACATCGTGTATTTCATCTTTTAACATTAATATTTTTTCTAAATAATCTTGTAAAGAAACTAGACCAACAGTCTTAATAGTTGTTTTATCCATGTAAATATTATAAGGTAAAAGAAAAATAATTAAAATATATTAACTTTTTTATAAAACATTAATTATTTAATTGTTGTGCAGCTTTCTTTTTTGTTTCTTGTCTTAATTTTCTTCTTGTTATTCGATTATGTCTAACAATTCTATTTTTTATTAAAACACCAACAATTAAGCCAACAAGTAAAACAACTGCGACAGCTAAAATAATATAAACATAAGTTGGAAGAGGAGTAGATTTTAATTCTTCCCACATATTTAGCATTTGAGCTCTTCTATCAATTGGAAAATCATCCATAACTGCTAAATATTCAAGTTGATCTTCATTTGGATATAAAGTATCAAGTTGTCTATTTTTTTGATCTGGTTCAACATATAAAATTGGATTTTCAACAGACTCAAAGAAATAAGATAAATCTTTTTTAATCCAGCCATCTTCTACTTCTATACTAGGATCAAATTCTTCATCTTCGTTAATTCTTGGATCATACCAAGAAGCAATTAAATCAAAAATTTCTTGGCCTTCAATAAAGGAAGAATAACCGGTATAATCAACATTTTTTACAGCATTTATTGGATTTGAGATATAATCAACAAAAATTTGAGCTAATTCTTTATTAGCACCTTTTGGCATAACCCAACCATCAAACCAAATATTTGCTCCAGTATCTGGAATAGAATATTCTAAATAAATTGGATCATCATTTTCTTCTGCTTGATCCATTGCATAAGTAGCATCACCACTCCATGCAAGATTTAACCAAATCTTTCCAGTTTGAATGTCTTGCTTACCACTATCAACTTCAAATCCAAAAATATTTTCTTTTAATTCTAATAAAGCATCTAAAACCTTACTAACAGCTTCATCATCAGATCTATTAAATATTTCTGTTACTTCATCGTTATAAGCTTCTAATCCTAATGATTCTTTATTATTTTTAAGATCAGTAAACTCTTTATCAAAAGCTCTTAAAATTCCTGCTGCATAAGTATCTCTTAATGAATCTTTTATTGATACTTTATTTTTATATTTGCTATCCCATAAACAGTTCCAGGATTCTAAATCTTCTCTCATTTCATCTGGATCTACAACGCCGTTTTCAGGATTATATAAGATTCCAAGAGTACCCCACATGTATCCTCTTGCATAATCATTAACATTTAAAGATTCATCAATATAAGCATCTCCATTTTCATCATACTTAGTAATTTTGATTTTATCTAATTTTCCAAGTAAATAGCTAGATGCATACATATCATAATAAGGAGTTCCATTATCATCAAAAGGAATTAATAAATCTTCTTGAATCATTCTTTGAATTGTATAATCACTTGGACAAATTAAATCATAAGAAACTTTTCCAGTTTGAATTTGACTCAACATACTTTCGTTTGTATCAAAAGTATCATAAATAACTGTTATATTTTTATGATATGTTTCTTCATACCATGTTTCAAATTGATCAATGAAATCTGGTTCATCATATCCATCATCTGGTGAATTTAAGTAAATATAATCTTCCCAGTTATATATTCTTAAAACAGTATCATTACTATCTCCACAAGAAGTTATACAAGGAGTTAAGATAAATAAAACTGCAGAAAAAGAAGCTAATTTTCCAAGTTTATTGATTTTAATCATTTTTCTTTTCCTCCTTACTTAAGTTAATTGAAATACTATTTGAACTTGTATTTCTATAATAAGCTCTTTCATTTGTTGCTTGAGAAAAAGCTTTTCTCTTTTTTAAATGTTTACTTTCTTTCTTTTTAAAATTAATTTTTAAACTTCTAATTAAAACAATCATTAAAACTATTATAAAAATAATTGTTGTAAGTGCTCTTAACTCAGGTGGAATTGGACCTTTTTTAATTTTTGCTTGAACTAAAGTTGATAAGGTTTCAATTTGTCCTTCTCCATTTAATAAACCTGGACCTCTTGTAAAGGCAGTTATAATAAAATCATCTAAACTTAAAGTAATAGAGAGTAAAAATCCACTTGCAATACCAGGTAAAATTTGAGGTACAACAATTCTTGTAAGAGCTCTTCTTGGAGTTGCTCCTAAATCAAGAGCTGCTTCATATAAACTTGGATCCATTTGCATTAATTTTGGCTTTACATTTAAATAGACAAATGGAACAGCTAAGCAAACATGTCCAATAAGTAAAGTCCAGAAAGAAAATAATGAACTTCTAAAGACATAGCTTCCTAAAAAGACAAACATAACAGTTAAACTTAAAGCCATAACAATTTCAGCATTTACAACTGGAATTTGAGTTAAGCCTTCAATAACTCCTCTTGTTCTTTTCTTACTATAAAATGTACCAATTGCACCAAGTGTTCCTAATACAGTTGCAACAACAGCACTAATAACTGCAATTATTAGTGTGTTTCCAACAGCTATCATTATTTCGCTATCTTTAAAAAGTGCAGTATATAAATCAAATGAAAATCCATTCCAAATACCTAAGTTTGCACTATTTGTAAAAGAAAATGCAATTAAAACAAAAACAGGTAAATATAAGAATAATAAAACTAAATAAATAAAGGAATAAGCAAAAATTTTCTTTAAAATCATATATTACTCCCCCTTTGTACATCTTCTTTCTTATCAAATTTATGAGAGAATATCATGCTAATAAAAACAATAATTAACATAATAAGTGCCATAAATGAACCACCATTCCAATCACTATTTGTAAAAGACAAATAAATGGAATTTCCAAATAATGTTATTTTGCCTTCACTTAATGTATCGCTTATAACATAGCTAGACATAGTTGGCATAAATACCATCATAGCAGCACTAACGATTCCCGGAATAGTTTGTGGAATAATTGATTTAGTAAAAACTTGTAAAGGATTACAACCTAAATCACTTGCTGCTTCAATTTGACTTTGATCTAATTTAAGCATAGTAGAATATAAAGGAAGTATCGTAAATGGTAGATAGTTAGAAACCATACCAATCATTGTGCTAGTTAATGGATAACTTCCAGTATTTATTCCAATCCAGTTTAATAAATCTCTTAAAGCACCAGTTCTTAAAACAAAGTTAATCCACATTGGCATAACAAATAACATAACTAAAATGTAATTTTTATTAAATTTTTTGTTACTTAATAAATATGCTAAAGGATAACCAATTAAAAGACATAAAAATGTATTAAATAGTCCAATTAATATTGAAACTAATAAGACATTTAATTTTGTATAACTAGAAAAGAAAGCAACTAATGCATCCCAACTAAAATAACCTTCTGCATTTGTAAATGCATAATAGATAATAATTAAAATTGGAATTAAAATAAACAAAACCAAGAAGATAAAGTAAGGAACTGCAAGGTTTTTTCGTGAAATTCTAATTCTCATATTGACTCAAATCTCCTTTAAGTCTTAAAGATATATCCTCACTTTTAATCTTTAATCCTACGATATCATTTATATTAAATGTATATGGAGTTTCTACAATAAAGTCTTCTTCTCCCTCTGTTCTTACAATTAATAAGTAGTGATCTCCTTTATAAACATTAGAGATAACTTCACCCTTAATATTTACATCTTCTAAATTATCTGTAATCTCAATCTTGTTTGGCAAAACAGTTGCAACAACTGTTGCGTCTTTAAAATCATAAGTTTTATCTTTTAAAACAACTAAACCATCTTCGTTTACTTTACTACCAACAAGGAGTTTAGAAAGATCAACATCAAATTCTCCTTCATCAATAACAAGCTTATGATTTTTATTAATATAAGCATCAGGATATAAGTTTTTACTTAATTCTTTTTCCATAATGTGGATTCCATCTTTTTCAATTGTTAGATAAACTTTAATATTTTCTTTAAATTCATCTTTAGTTTGAACAACGACTTCATTTCTTCCGCACATTACAATATATTGATAATTAACACCTTTAAATACTTTAGAAGTAATAACACCTTCAACACTATTTTTAGTCTTTCTAGTATGAATAATTACATCTTCTGGTCTAACAACAACATCAACTTTAGAATTTACTTCAAAATCATCGACACAATCAAAGGCAGTATTTAAAAATTTAACCTTTAATTTATCAACCATTGTTGCATTATAAATATTTGATTCACCAATAAAGTCTGCAACAAATGCATTTTTAGGTTCATTATAAACATCTTCAGGTGTTCCAATTTGTTGAATAACACCATCATTCATAACAATGATTGTATCTGACATTGTTAAAGCTTCTTCTTGATCGTGAGTAACATAAATAAAAGTAATGCCTAATTTTTTATGCATTTCTTTTAGTTCAAGTTGCATATCTTTTCTCATTTTTAAATCAAGAGCACCAAGAGGTTCATCTAAAAGAAGAATTTCTGGCTCATTACAAATTGCTCTTGCAATTGCAACTCTTTGTTGTTGACCACCACTTAAAGTTGATATATCTCTATCTTCAAGTTCATCTAAATCAACGATTGTTAAAGCCTTAATAACTTTTTCATCGATTTCTTTTTCGCTCAATTTTTTATACTTGTAAGATTTTTCAGGATTGTTATATAAATCTTCGATAAGAGTATTTAACTTAGCAATCCTTTCTTCTTTTTCGTTTGGATCGATTAACTTATCTTTTGTTAATCTTTTAATTTGAGACTTCAAGATTTTAATTTTGTTTTTGTTTATCTTAAGAATTGGTTGTCCGTTTTTATCTAAATTTTCAACCGGAATCTTCTTTAATCTTAATCCAAACGCAACATTTTCATAAACATCCAAATGTGGAAACAAAGCATATCTTTGAAAAACGGTATTAATTGGTCGTTTGTATGGTGGAATTGGAGTGATGTCGATATCATTTAATAAGATATCACCACTTGTAGGAACATCAAATCCAGCTATCATTCTTAAGGTAGTAGTCTTGCCACAACCACTTGGACCAAGAATAGTCACAAATTCACCCTTACGAATGTAGAAATTTATTTTGTCAACGACAACAGTATCATCAAATACTTTAGTTACATTTTTCAAAGTAATGATTTTTGGCATTTTTTCCATAAAACACACCTCCAAAATAAATTTTGTTTTACAAGTATAAAATTATATTAAAAATTGTTAATTTTACAAGAAATTTTTTAAAAAATTTTTTTAGATTTTTTTTGCAAAATAAAAATATAATTAAAACATCGACTACAACGAGG
>JADIMN010000174.1 GCA_017694735.1 Candidatus Alectryobacillus merdavium | reverse complement strand
GTATTTATACCCATCTTTTTTAATTTAGAAGAGGTCTTGTTCCCGATTCCATAATATGTTCCTATTGGTCTATTAAATAAAATATTTTTAATATCTTTTCTTTTTATGATTGTAATTCCCATTGGTTTCTTAATATCGCTTCCCATTTTTGCTAGAAAACGCGTTGTAGAAACACCTATTGAACATTTTAATTTAGTCTTTAAAAACAATCCTTCTTGAAATTTTTTAAAAAAATCACCACCTAAATTATTCTTTTTAAAAAGTTCAGTAAAGTCTGCATAGCACTCATCGATAGATGCCTGCTCTATTTTGTTTGTAAATTGTTTAGTATAAAATATAAACTCATTTGATAAAACTTCATAATAATTGTAATCACCATTTACAATAATTAAATCTGGACATAGTTGCTTAGCTTTAAACATTGGCATTCCGCTTTTTACACCATATTCACGTGCTTTATAAGAACAAGTTGAAACAATTCCACCTCTTCCATCTTTTCCAATCGCGACAGGTTTATTTTCTAATGAAGGATTTTTAATTTCTTCACATCGAACAAAAAAAGCATCTAAATCAATGTGGGCTATTATTTTACTCATTTAAAATCTTTTAAAACATCACTTATTAATAAATTTTCACTTTGAACACACTCATATATTGTTTGATGCTCAAGAAATTTATTTTTAATTGCGTAGGATATTACTTTATTACTAAAGTTATACTTGTTTAATAAACTAATAATCTTAAAATTAAATCCGTTTTCAACACCATAACCATTATAAATAATAATAGTTTTATATTTTAATAAATCTTTGATATGTTGTTCATTTATTGGATTTTGGAAAACACAATTTATAAGATCTATATTTAAATTGTTTTGGATAATATACTTCTTAAATTCATTTAAACAAGGACCAAAAGTCAAAACAACACTATCAAAATCATGTTTTAAAACATATTTCCATTCGCCTATTTTTAAATCATTGTAAATATCTTCACTATCATCTATATAATTATCTTTTGGAAATCTAATACACATAAAATTCTTATTTAAATAAGAAATTTCAATTAATTTTTTTGCTAAGCTTTTACAAGAAGCCATCGATACAATCGTATTAGGAACCTCTAAAAGAAATGATTCATCAAAAATACCCATATGTGATGGTCCATCTTCTCCGACAAAACCACTTCTATCAATCATCAATGTAACATTTAGATTATCTCTTGCGATATCATGAATTATCTGATCAAAAGCTCTTTGTAAGAAGGTAGAATAAATAAAAATATATGGTTTTAATCCATTTAATGCCATTCCAGCAGCAAGAGATAAACAATGCTCTTCTGCTATTCCAACATCAATAATTTGTTCTGGAAACTCATTTTTAAATCTTTCTAAGTCGCTACCTACTAATGTTGCAGGACTTAACAAGAAAACATCTTTATCTTTTTTTAAAATCTCTTTCATGTAATTGGCATACAAATATGAATAAGATTTTGAATTTAAAAATAATTTATCTTTATTAATTTTAAATGGAGCTACACCGTGATAATAACCTTCTTCATCTTCTTGTGCGAATTTGTATCCTAGTCCTTTTATTGTTTTAATATGAACTATTACTGATTTTGTTGAGTTTTTAGCCTTATTCAAGGCTCTTTCTATTGCTTTAATGTTATGACCATCGATAACACCGATATAATTTAGGTTCATTAATGTGAATAAATTCTTTCTAAAAAATAAATTTTTAATGAAATTTTTGAATTTATAACTTGTTCTATAAATCCATTTTCCTAATTTGTTTTTACTCAACGAATTTTTATATGAAACTTTAAGTTTGTTATACAAAACAGAAGTACTAATTTTTTGTAAAAATCTAGAAGTACTTCCAACGGTTTTAGAAATAGACATATCATTATCATTTAAGACAATAATTATCTTATGTTTTTGAATTAAATCATCGTTTAAAGCTTCAAATGAAAGCCCGTTTGAAATGGAAGAATCCCCGATAAACACAACAATATCATAGTTAGCATTGCTTATGTCTCTTTTTAAAGCAAAGCCAAGCGCATTAGATATTGAATTAGATGAATGCCCAGATTCAAAACAGTCATAAATAGATTCGCTTTTTTTAGGAAATCCGCTTACTCCATCTTTTTTTCTAAGCTTTTCAAGACTTCTACCAGTTAATATTTTATGAGTATAGCATTGATGACCAACATCAAAAAGTAATTTATCTTTTTTAAAGTCGAATACTCTATTTAAAGCAATAGTAGCTTCTACCACACCTAGGTTGCTTGAAAGATGACCGCCGTTTTTTGAAACTACTTCGATAATATAATTTCTTATCTTATTGCTTAAAAGATCCAATTCTTTATAAGATAAATCTTTTAAAAAATATGGATTCTCTATTGCATTTATATCAATATCAACTAATTTTTTACTCATAATATACTAATAATTAACTAATTTATTACTTTTGTTCAATTTTAGTAATTTTAAGCTCTGCTTCTTTAAGTTGTTTAGATATATCTTGAATAAGAGCTTGTCCTTCTTGATATAGTGAAATGCTTTTATCTAAATCTATTGAATTAGATTCAATTTCTTCTACTATTTCATTTAATCTTTTAAATTTTTCTTCAATTGTCATGCTCTTTCACCTCTTTAACTTTTATACTTCCATCAATGAATTTGATGTTTAAATATGATTTATTCACTGCTTCAGACTTTGAAGTAATTACTCTATTATTGTTGTCTTTTATTATAGCATATCCTTTACTTAGTAAGTTTTCAGGGTTTAGGATTTCTATTTTACTCTTTAATTCATTTAATCTTGTTGAATAATCATTAAATTTTAAATTAATCGAATTTGAAATTTTTTCGTTAATAATCAATATTTTATTTTTTAAATCATTCAAATATAAATTAAACGATTTAAAAAAGTTAATATCTTTAATTTTTGATAGTTTCTTTTCATATAAAAGAATTTTACTATTAACACAAACATAAATTTCATTTAATTTATTATCTAAATAAGATAATAAATCATCTTTATTAGGAACACTAGCTATTGCAGCTGCTGTAGGTGTAGAAACTCTTAAATCAGCAACGTAATCACACACTGTTACATCTATTTCATGTCCTATAGCAGATATTTTAGGACACTTAATTTTGGCAAAAGATCTAACTACATTTTCATCATCAAAAGCGCTTAAATCTTCGCTACTACCACCGCCTCTTGCTAATATTAATAAATCTAAATCGTAATTTTTAGCAGCTTCAAGAGAATTAATTATGCTTTTAACAGCATCTTTTCCTTGTACAATAGTTGGAAAAAATAAAATCTCACAATTTTTATAACGATTAGAAATATTTTTAATTAAATCACTATAAGCAGCAGAATTATCTCCAGTTAAAATAGCAATTTTATTTGGAAATTTAGGAATATCTTTTTTTATCTCGCTTATAATACCTTCTTTTGTTAGCTTTTCAATTAAAAATTTCTTATTTAATAAAATATCACCTTCACCAACTAGAGACATCTTATTAACAACGATATTATAGGTTCCTCTTTTATTAAATATGGTTAAATTTCCATTTATTATTACTTTATCGCCAGTTTTAAACTTTTTATCATAAGAAAAATCTAAAAATGAATAAATAACACAACTTATAGATGAAGAGTCATCAATTAAATTAAAAAAATAATTTCCTGAAATATGTTTTTTAAAATTAGAAAGTTCGCCAGTTATATTTAAATTTTTGAAGATTTTAGTTTCATCGATGATTTCTTTAAATAAATTATTAAATTGGGAAACCGAATAAACAATCTTTTCTTCATTTATCTCATTCATAAGATTTTATCTAATATTCCATTTATAAACTTATAATTTTTTTCATCTGAATATCGTTTAGCTAAGGTTACACCAACATTTATTACAACAGGTTTGTCTATATCGCCAACATATTTATATTCTGATATAGTCATAAACAATATCGCACGATCTATAAGAGATAATCTATCAAATTTCCAATTTACCAAATTATTTTCAATTATTTCTTTTATAGAATCGTAATTAATAATCATTTTTAATATCGTTTCTCTTAAAAACAAATCACAATTATCATAGATATCTTCACAAACTTCAGAAATAATTTTTTCAACATCAAAAGAAATGTTCATATTTCTATAAACAAGATAAATATATGAGCATTCAAAAATTTTTGTTTGAATTTGATTTCTAGATAATTCCATAATTAAATAATTTTTGATAAGTTAACTTCAACTTTTAAAGGTATAACTTCTAAGAATAAATTAATACCATCCGATACCCTTTTTTGTATATCTAAACATAACTTACTATTACAATAATCTTTTTTCAAATCTAAAGAGATGTTTATTTTAACTTGTCCATCGGATGTTTTACTAGATTTAATGTTTTGTGATAATTTTACTTTATCATTATCTAAATTATTCTCTTTAAGATATTTTAAAACACTATATTTTGTTATTTGATTAAAAACATCTAAAGAAATATTTAATGAACCATTTCGAGAATAATTATTAAGATTGTAATATTTAATCATCTATTTTCTCCTTTCCGATAATGTTTTTAATCTTTTCAGCTAAGCTTTCAGGTGTATAGTTATAATATTTTACTAAATCTTCATATGGAGCGCTATTTCCAAAGTGATCAATTGCCATTGTATGTTTTGCATATTTATTTAAACCATAGCTAGAAAGCATTTCTACAAAAATACGCTTACAATATTTTACACCAAAAACTTCTTTTTTATACTCATCACTTTGCATATCAAAATTAAAGAAAGATGGCATTGAAACAACTCTAGTATCAATATTGTCTTTAAGCAATAATTCTTGTGCTTTTAAACATAAACTAACTTCACTACCAGTTGAAATAATTGTAAAATCAACTCTTTCTTTCTCTTTTGAAATGATATAGCCACCTTTTGATACACCATCATAAGAAGAAGATTCAAGAGCAGGAGACTCATTTCTTGCTGTAATAATAGCTGTTGGTGTTTTTAAAGATAGTAATGCTTGTTTATATGCTGCATATGTTTCTCTTGCATCACATGGACGAATAACATTTAAGTTAGGAATGCTTCTTAACATAGCAAGTTGTTCAATAGGTTGATGCGTAGGACCATCTTGACCAACACCAATTGAGTCATGTGAAAAAATATAAATTACTGGCAAATTAGATAAAGCAGACATTCTAATTGCTGACTTCATGTAATCACTAAAAACTAAGAAACATCCTACAAATGGTCTTAAACCACTGTGCAATAATATACCATTTGCAATGCTAGCCATTAAAAATTCTCTAATGCCAAATCTAACATTTGTTCCAGCGTAATTTTCAGAAGTAAATTCTTCACTACCATCAATTTTTGTTAGAACACTACCCTCTACGTCAGCACTTCCACCAATTAATTTAGTAATAGTTTTGGAGTAATAATTTAAAGCTTTATTACTTGATTTTCTTGTTGCTTCAATACTGCCAACTTTGAAATCATTAAAATCTTCACTCATCATATATGAAACATCATTACTAAATAATGTCTTGTAATCCATTATATTAGAAGATTTTAGTTTTTCTATTTTTGTAAGCCAATTTGAATGATCTCCAAATCCTCTTTTAACAAAAGTATCTTTAAAGTTTTCATAAACTTCTTGAGGAATTGTAAATTCAGGATAATTATATTCAAATGATTCTTTTAATTGCTTAATATCATCGCTTGCTAAAGGAGATCCATGAACTTTGTGTGTACCAGCGTTTTTACTTCCATAACCAATGACAGTTTTTATAATAATCGCTGTTGGATAATCACTTTTTTGTGCTTTTTTGATAGCTGAGCTTATTTCATCAACATCATTTCCATCTTCGACATTTAAAACATTCCAATTTTCTGCTTTAAATCTAAGTTCAGTATTACTTTGATCAGAAATAGATAATGGTCCATCCAAAGTGACATCATTTTTATCATAAAGTAAAATTAATTTATTTAATTTATTTTTTCCAGCAAAGGAAATTGCTTCTTGTGATATGCCCTCTTCTAAACATCCATCACCACATAAACAATAAGTATAATGATCAATATATTTTGGATATCTTGCATTTAAATTTGCCTCAGCAAGAGCCATACCAACAGCCTGTGCAATGCCTTGGCCTAAAGGTCCACTAGTAGAATCTACACCATCAGTATGTCCAAATTCTGGATGTCCAGGAGTTTTAGAGTTTAATTGTCTAAATTGTTTTAAATCATCCATTGATAAATTGTAATTACAAACATGGAGCATAACATATAAGAGACTTGATGCGTGACCAGCACTTAAAACAAATCTATCACGGTTAATCCATTTTGGATCATATGGGTCAGAATTTAAAAAGTTTTTAAATAAAGCATACATAATTGGAGCACTTCCAAGAGCCATGCCTGGATGTCCGCTTTTTGCCTTATTAATCATGTCAATTGCAGTACATCTAATAGCTGCAATACTTAATTTATCAATGTTGCTCATATATTACTCTCCTTTTTCATCTTCAACATTTAATTTAATATTTAAATCATTTAATTGCTTTTCATTAACAAAACTAGGTGCGTTTGACATTGGATCTCTAGCTTTTAAATTTTTTGGGAATGCGATTGTATCTCTAATATTATCGGTTTTTGTAAGCAACATAACCAATCTTTCTAAACCAAATGCAATACCTGCATGAGGAGGGGTTCCGTATTTAAAAGCTTCAATAAAGAAACCAAATCTATTTTTTATATCTTCATCAGATAGTCCTAATAATTCAAATATTTTCTTTTGTATTTTTTGATCGTAAATACGTAAACTACCACCACCAGCTTCATAGCCGTTTATTACAATGTCATAACAATACGCATAAACATCTTCTGGGTGTTTATCTAATTTATCTAAATCTTCATCACATGGTCTTGTAAAAGGATGATGTTCAGGAGATAATTCTTTACTTACTTCATCATATGAAAATAAAGGCCAGTGAACAACCCATAAAGCATCGTATTTTGATTCATCAATTAAATTAAATCTATGACCAAAATCGTTTCTTATTGCTCCTAAACCAAAATTAACATTATATTTAATATTGCTAGCAGCAACGACTAGAACATCGTTTTCATTTAAACCTAAAGTTGAAATTACTTCTTTTTCGAGTTCTTCATCGAAAAATTTTGCTACTGAACCATTTAATTTACCACCAATATTTTTTAGAATAAAATAATTTTTCATTCCAAACTTATTTGCTGTTAAATTAATAGAATCAATAAATTTTCTAGTAAAAATATCAGCCTTATTTGAAACAACAAAACCCTTTACATATTTAGAATTTTGAAATGTTTCAAACAAAGAACGACTAAATAACGACTTAATATCTACTAATTTTAAACCAAAACGGGTATCTGGCTTATCACTACCATAAATATTTACAGCTTCATCGTATTCCATTTGTCTTAATGGTAATTTTAAATCATAGTTAATTGTTTCTTTAAAAATTTTATGAAGTAATTCCTCCATCATGCTTAATAATTGTTCTTGATTTAAAAATGATGTTTCAATATCGATTTGAGTAAACTCAGGTTGTCTATCTGCTCTTAAGTCTTCATCTCTGAAGCACTTAGCAATTTGATAATATCTTTCAAAACCTGAAATCATTAGCAGTTGCTTATAAAGTTGAGGAGATTGAGGAAGAGCATAAAATTGTCCTTTGTTTACTCTTGATGGAACCAAAAACTCTCTTGCTCCTTCAGGAGTTGATACACCTAAAACTGGTGTTTCAATCTCTAAAAATCCATTTTTATCAAGATAATCATGTACACATGATACAAGTTTAGCTCTTAATTTGATGTAATTTTGCATTATTGGTCTTCTTAAGTCTAAATATCTATATTTTAATCTTGTATCTTCTAATGCATCAGTTTCATCATCAATTATAAAAGGAGTATTCTCTGAAGTATTAATAATAGATAGCTCACTAACTTCTATTTCAATTTCACCAGTTTTTAATTTTGGATTTGGAACATCTTTTTTTCTTACTACACCTTTTACATGTATAAGGTACTCATTTTTAACGCTTTCAAAAGAATTTGAATCATTCTTTAAAATTAGTTGAACTATTCCACTTCTATCTCTTAAGTCGATAAAAGTTAGAGATCCTAAGTCTCTTACTTTATTTACCCAGCCTATTAAATACACTTCTTCATTTAAGTTTTTTAGAGATATTTCTCCGTTATAATAAGTTCTATTTATTGCTTTCATATATACACATCTTCCTATTC
>JADIMN010000173.1 GCA_017694735.1 Candidatus Alectryobacillus merdavium | reverse complement strand
CTTCAATATTAGAAAAAATTAAGGAGATTGTTGACAGGCTAGCTAGAGAAGATAAGGATAATAATGGTTTATTTTGGCTTACTGGTTCGCAAAAATTTAAAATGATGGAAAATGTTTCAGAATCTTTAGCTGGAAGAGTTTCTTTATATGAATTATCTAGTTTATCTTTTAAAGAAATTTATGGCGTTGATGATAGTGCACCTTTTACGCCAAATCTAGAAGTGCTTAAAGCAAAAAAGCCAATTCCTTTAGATGTAAATCAAGTTTTTAATAATATATTTAAAGGCGGCATGCCTCGTATAATACGAAATGGTATAAATAGAGAAAAATATTATAGTGATTACATTGCGACCTATATCGAAAGAGATATTCGAGAAATGCAAGCCGTTGGCAAACTAAATGAGTTTTATGATTTTTTAGTCTTCATGGCTAGTAGGACAGCACAAGAACTACATTATGATGAAATCGCTAAGAAAATTGGAATAAGTGCACCTACCGCAAAAGAATGGGTATCAATACTTGAAAGATCAGGATTAATATTTATTCTTAGACCATATTACAAGGATATTACTAGCAGATGAGTATTTCGGATATTTTGACCAGCCATATCGGCTATTTTGACCACCCTTGATTAACAGGTGATTTCACTGTTAATTAAACTATAATTTTTAATTAATATTTTTTCAATTTTTATTTTCTTTTCGGAGTGACTCTCCTTTTAGAGAAATGATTGTGCTTCTGTTTGATATCCTGTCCATTATAGCGTCAGCGAATGTGTTGTCAGAAAATAATTGATACCATTCAGAAATATTTAATTGAGAAATAAAAATTATCGATTTTGATTCATTTCTGTCCTCAATAAGCTCCATTAAATTTTTTGTTTCTTCAAACGTATATTTATTCATTCCGAAGTCATCAAGAATTAATAAATCAACTTTCTTCAAAGAACGCATGATTCTATCATAGTCCCCTGTTTTTCTAGCAATTGCTAAAGTAGTTAACAATCTTTCAATCCTATAGTAATTTACGGAATATAACTGCCTACATGCGGTTTGTCCGAAAAGGGATGCCAGATAAGTTTTTCCCGTTCCTGTAGCACCTTGAATAACAATATTTCTACCTAGTTTGATGTAACCGCCAGTTAGCAAATTTGTTACTGTTTCTTTAGACAAATTTCTTTCAGCTGAAAAATCAATTTGCGAAATATCAACGTCGTACCTAATTTTGGATGATCTAATAAGATGATTAATTTTCTTATTTTTTCGACTTGCCAGTTCATAAGAAAATAAATTATATAGTCTATCTAAAAAAGGGATAGAAGCTATATCATAAGCGTTTTCTTGATCTTCAAGGGCTTTAGGCAAGGAAGCCAACTTGAGTTTTTTGCATTGCTGATTAACATCTTCAATATTCATTATTAACACCTCCGTAATATTCTTTTCCTCTTGTATTAGTATTGTTAACCGACCATGCTGTCGTATCAGCGCTATTTTTTGCAAGAATAAGTGCGTCAAAAGTGTTTTTTACGCAGTAATAACTGTAACTATTTAAATCAATTGCTGTTTCAATTGCCTTAATAAAAGTCGCTTTATCTTTATTACAAAAATTAATCAACCCAGCCAAAGACCTATAAGCTTGTTCTTCAATTTTGTACTTAGAAAACAACTTTTCGACAAATTTATAGACACTTTCATTAACATTTTTTGCCCAATCTAGATAATTATCTTTGCTTCTTTCTATTAACGCCCTATGTTTTTCGGGCATATGTTCTTTTAATGTTGAATATCTCTTTAAAGGTTCTTTTATCAGCAGATGTGTAGCAATCAGATCATCACAGCTATATATTTTTAGAGTATCTCCGGCAATATTTAACATAACTTCTTTACCTCTATATGTGTATGGAACTGAGTAATATTTATGGTTATATTGAACATGATAGTCGATACCAACAATTACTTTTTTAGATATAATTATTTCGTAAGGTGTTTTTGGAAGCGGATTCAGAACGGGTTTATCTTCTTTTTCAAAAACACTTTTTCTTGTGCCTTCTTTTTTCTGAAACGGCTTTTCATTAAATTTTTCAAGTTGATTATAAACAAATTTTTCTAGTTCACTAAAAGAACTGAACGTTTTATTATGGGAGGCACCAATCAATTGCCTTTCCGCCGCATTGAAAACGGTATTTTCTACCACAGGTTTATCTCGAGGAGAGCGAACACGTGCAGGCGAAACCACAAAATTATAATATGTTGCAAGTTTTTTAAATTCTTCATTTATTATTGGCGAATATTTAGATGCTTTAATTACAGCTGATTTATCATTGTCAGGAACGGCTATTTTTGGAACTCCACCAAAATAATTTAATGCTTCAATTACACCCATATTAAAACTATAACTTTTGGTATCTCGAAAGGCTTTCATGAATGTATATCCACTAAGTCCAATCGTGACAACGAATATATGTGCTTTTTTAATTTCGTTATTTTCTAAATATTTGATTGTATCTCCAGACCAATCAATTTCCATTTTTTCGCCAGCTTTTCTATCAAAATGCATGCAAATCGAGGATATTTTTTCGTGTTTTCTAACTCTCTCACAAAATTGAGTATATCCTAACCCATTTGGAAATTTTTCTTTATACTCGTCAAAAAGAATTTTCATAGTAACATGTTTCTTTTTTAACTCTTTAATTATATATTCAACATCCGGCTCAGGAACACCTGAATAAGGATTAGAATTTGGATATATAAGTGATTTTAGTTTTTCGTCATTGTAATTTATTAACTGGTCAAAAGGTACGCCTACAGCAGATGCTCTATCTATGATGCTTTTTACGGTATTTTTTGAACAAAAGCACATTGCACCAAGTTTCCTATAGCTTAACGACGAATCATTAATATAATTTTTTAAAACTTCCCTAACTACATTCATATTTTTTACAAATGCCATATACAATTCCTCCAAATATATTAAAGAAATTGTATTCCCTTCAAATTAGGGTGGTCAAATTCGCCGATACGACTGGTCAGATTAGCCGATACATGTGGTCAAATTCGCCGAAATATTCATTTAGATATTTTTACTTGCTCTAGTGTTAAAACTTAAACTAGCAAAACACCCCATAAAATTAAAAAGCCCCATTTCTCGAGCAAATATCGCTCATTTTGAGACC
>JADIMN010000172.1 GCA_017694735.1 Candidatus Alectryobacillus merdavium | reverse complement strand
ATAAAGATTTTTATATATTTTTTTATAAAAAAATATTAAAATATCAATGTGTGAATTAAGGAGGACATATAATATGTCAGTTAGAGTCGCAATTAACGGTTTTGGAAGAATTGGCCGTCTTGCTTTTAGACAAATGTTTAAAGCTGAAGGTTATGAAATTGTTGCAATCAATGATTTAACAAGCCCTGTTATGTTAGCTCACTTGTTAAAATATGATTCTGCACAAGGAAGATATGCCTTAGCAGACAAAGTTGAAGCAAGAGAATCTTCAATTGTAGTTGATGGACACGAAATTAAAATCTATTCTGAAAAGGATGCTGCAAATTTACCTTGGAAAGATTTAGATGTCGATGTCGTATTAGAATGTACAGGTTTTTATACCTCAAAAGAAAAATCAATGGCTCATATTAAAGCCGGTGCTAAGAAAGTTGTTATTAGTGCTCCAGCAGGAAATGATTTAAAGACTATCGTTTATGGTGTTAACGAAAAAACATTAACAGCTGATGATCAAGTTATTTCTGCAGCAAGTTGTACAACAAACTGTCTTGCTCCAATGGCTAATGCTTTAAATAAATATGCACCAATTGTTTCTGGTATTATGACAACTGTTCACGCTTTTACAGGCGATCAAATGGTTTTAGATGGACCACATAGAAAAGGTGATTTAAGAAGAGCTAGAGCTGCTTCTGTAAATATTGTTCCTAATTCTACTGGTGCTGCAAAAGCTATCGGACTTGTTATCCCAGAATTAAAAGGAAAATTAATTGGTAGTGCACAAAGAGTTCCAGTCCCAACAGGTTCTACAACTATTTTAGTTGCTGTTGTAAAGGGTAAAGATGTAACTAAAGAAGGAATTAATGAATTTATGAAATCACAAGTTAGTCCTTCATATGGTTACACAGAAGAACCATTAGTTAGCTCTGATATTATTGGAATCACTCAAGGTTCATTATTTGATGCAACTCAAACAATGGTTTCAAAAATCGATGACGATACTTATCAAGTTCAAGTCGTTGCTTGGTATGATAATGAAAATTCATATACCAGCCAAATGGTTAGAACTATTAAGTATTTCGCAGAATTAAAGTAATTTAATAGATAACAATAAAGGGCGGGTATATAAATTATCCACCCTTTTCTTCTAAAAAAGGAGAAATTATGAATTTATTAGAAAACATGAAAAATTTGGAAGGAAAAACAATTATTGTTAGAGTTGATTTCAACGTTCCTTTAAAAGATGGTGGAATTAGAGATGACAATAGAATTGTTGCTGCACTTCCAACAATTAAATACTTACTTGGACAAAAAGCAAAAGTAGTATTAATGTCTCACCTTGGAAAAATTAACTTTAAATTGACTCCAGAAGAAGTAGAAGCTGCTAAAAAGAAAAATAATATGGAGCCAGTTGCAAAAAGACTATCTGAATTATTAGGCCAAGACGTAGTATTTTCTAAAGATACTAGAGGTGAAGGCTTAAAAACTCTTGTAGAAGGTTTAAAAGATGGCGAAGTCTTATTACTTCAAAACACAAGATATGAAAAAGGCGAAACTAAAAATGATCCTGAATTAAGCAAAGAATGGGCAAGCTTAGGCGACGGCTTTGTTATGGACGCATTTGGAAGCGCTCATAGAGCACATGCTTCAACATATGGTATTCCAGAAGAAATGAAAAAAGACGGAAAACCAACTGCTATTGGTTATTTAGTTGAAAAAGAAGTTAAAGCATTATCAAAATGTGTAAATCCAGAAAAAGAAGATAGACCATATCTTGCTATTTTAGGTGGTTTTAAAGTTTCTGATAAGATTAAAGTTATTGAATCATTATTAAAGAAAACAGATAAGATTTTAATTGGTGGTGCAATGGCTTATACTTTCTTAAAAGCTTTAGGAACAAACATTGGTACTTCTCCATGTGAAGAAGATCAATTAGAATATGCTAAAAAATGTTATGCTACCGGAAAGATTGTTCTTCCAGTTGACTCAATGGTAACAAATGCTTTTGATGAAAATGCTGAAAGAGAAATTAAAGTAGTTGAAGGAAATATTCCAGAAGGATTTGAAGGAATGGATATTGGTTCTAAAACTATTGCTTTATTTAAAGATGAAATTTCTAAAGCTAACTTAATTTTCTGGAATGGTCCAACTGGCGTCTTTGAACAAAAAGAATTTATTACTGGTACAGTTGAAGTTTGTAAAGCTATCACTGAAAACAAACATTGTTTCAGTGTTATTGGCGGTGGAGACAGTGCTGCTGCTGCAAAACAATTCGGCTATAAAGATAAGTTCTCTCATGTTTCTACTGGTGGTGGAGCAAGTCTTGAAATGATTGAAAATGATGGTCATTTACCAGGAATTGATGTTATAGGTTAATTATGAGAAAAAAATTATTACTTGGAAATTGGAAAATGAATAAAACAATTTCTGAGACAAAGGAATTTGCTAAAAGTATTGATACTCTTGTTGAACTTGCAAAAGAAAAAGATATTGATATTGGTGTTGCTCCAGTTTATTTATCATTACAAACTTTAAAAGAATTAGTTCCAGAAACATTTATTGTTTCTGCACAAAACTGCCATTTTAAAGATAGTGGTGCTTATACTGGGGAAATTAGCATTCCTATGTTAAAAGAAATTGGTATTGACTGGTGCATTATTGGTCATAGTGAAAGAAGAACATATGATAATGAAACCAGTGAAAAGTGCAATTTAAAAATTGTTAAACTTTTAGAAAACAATTTTGTTCCAGTATATTGTGTAGGTGAAACTTTAGAACAATTTGAAAATAACAAAACCATGGATGTTGTAAAAGATCAAATTGAAAAAGGTTTCTTAAATATTTCAAAAGAAGACGCAAGCAAGATTGTTGTTGCTTATGAACCTGTTTGGAGTATTGGAACTGGTAAAAATGCTTCAAAAGAAATAGCTGAAAACGTTTGTGCTTTCATTAGATCTTTATTAGTTGATCTTTACGATAAAGAAACTGCTGAAAAAGTTAGAATTTTATATGGTGGTAGCGTAAAGCCAAATAATATTAAAGAATATATGAAAATGGACGACATTGATGGTGCTCTTGTTGGAGGAGCCAGTTTAAGCGTTGAATCTTATAAAGAATTGATTCAAAATATTTAATACATCTTATAAGGAGGTATTGATATGCTTGAAAAAAATCACGATAACTTTGATGAAAATTTTGTTGATATAGATCAAATTGATCCTAGCAAAAAAACTTTTGTCGATGGAGATACCGCTGCAGTAAAGCAACCTTTAGTTAAAAGCAAAGATCATACATTTATGGCTAAAGTATATGGATATGTTGCTTTAGGTCTAATTTTAGCGTTTGGAGTTTCTATTTTATATCCAATTATTTTGTATGTTACTTGTGGCATTGAGACAACTTATCTTGCTCTTGGTATAACAAGTATCGTTTCAATTGTTGCTTTGTTTGTTTTTACTTTTATTATTAATTTCGCAGTTATAAGAAAAGGTGGAACAAGTTTACCATTTTATATCATTTATACCGTTTTAATGGGACTTTGCTTGTCTCCTTTAATTATGGTATATGGATTATCTACAAATGATGGCCTCTTATCTTTAGGTATTACTTTTGGAGTGACTGTTGGCGTTTTTGCAATAATGGCAATTTTTGCTTACATTCTTAAAGATAGAGTAGGGCTATTTGTTGGTCCGCTTGTTGCATTATCAGTTGCAACTCTAATTTTATGTTTAGTAAATGTATTTTTATTTAATGAAGTAATTTATTGGATTGTTTCTTTTGCAATTGTTTTTATTTCAATGCTATTTATCTTAATTGATGTAGCTACAATTAAAAAGGCATCTGATATGGGATATCAAAGTAAAAATGAGGCTTTGTTTTATTCTTTGATTTTGTTTTCAGATTTCATTAGATTATTTATTTATTTACTACCAATAATTTTTAGAATTGTTGCTAGTTCAAGAAATTAATATTATTTAAGATAACAAGAAGTCTCGTAAATATTACGAGACTTTTTGTTTTGGAAATAAAAAAGAAGAATTTAAATTCTTCTAAAAAATGGCGCGCCCAACAGGAATCGAACCCGTAACCCCTTGATTCGAAGTCAAGTACTCTATCCAATTGAGCTATGGGCGCAATTTATATTATAATAAGGACAATATTATATATAATATTATATATATAAATATAGAGCTTATTGCGTCGCAAATAAATTATAAAAAAAATTTTAAAAAAAGTTAATTAAATTGTTGCACATTTTAAGACTAGGTTGTATAATAATTCACGCATAGCCAAAAATTATTTGTAGAAAATAAATTTGGCGAAAAAAAATTAATTATTTAGTTGACAAACATAAATAATTAATGATATCATATACAAGCATGCGAAAAAAACGAAATCTTTTGATTGGGGTAAGACCCAAGCATGCGACTGATCTTTGAAAACTAAACAGATGCACAATAAATAACGTCAATTTCTTAATTTAAGATAATAATGAATCAGAATATAAACTTTTTGAGAGTTTGATCCCTGTTTCTTATACACATCTCCGAGCCCACGAGACATGGTTCTTATCGCGTATGCCGTCTTCT
>JADIMN010000171.1 GCA_017694735.1 Candidatus Alectryobacillus merdavium | reverse complement strand
TTTTTAATATAAAAATTAATATTTTTAAAATTATTAAAAATATTTAGATTTATGTTTCCGTATATATTAACAAACTCTTTATTGAAAATATCCTTATTATAATTAAAGTAAACAAGTTTAGCTTCCTTGTTAATTTTAGTAATAATATGTTTTCCATCCTTAGAAAAATTAAAAATATTAGTTGGAACATTTGATAGTTTAAATAATGGCTCTTCGTTTCCTACTCCAAAAGGAGAAAAATTTTCTAATATTTCATAATTTTCAAGTAATAATTCACTTTCATTAATTGATATAAACTTGGATGGTTCGATTTGTTTATTTAAAGATTCTTGATTTAAATTACAATAACTAAATATTCGTTTTTTAAAAAGATCTAAATCCTTTTTATAAAGTGAAAAGCCACCAGCTGATTCATGGCCTCCATAAGCAATTAACACATCACCAACACTTTTAAGACAATCAACAATAGAAAAATTATTCTTACCTCTAGCACTTCCTTTTAAAATAGAATCATCATTAAAGTCAGAAGTTAAAAAGAAAACAGGCTTCTCAAATTTATTTAAATATTTATTAGCAAGTAAACCTAGTAAACCTTCTTTTATATCTAAATACTCGATAATGCAAGGCTCTGTATCATCTAAATTAACAGAATATTCATTTGTAATCTTTTTTCGCTCTTCATTTAAAAGTTGAATATACCTAAAACATTTTAAAATGTTTTTCTCATCGTTAGTCGTTAAAAATTCAACAATAAAATTAATTTTATTGTTCTCCATCATTCTACCAACTGAATTAAGTTTTGGACTTATTGACGAACCAATAACTTTTTCATCAATCTTTAAATTATCAGCAAGCAAATTTATTTGTTTAAAGTTATTTTCATTCATTAACTTTATTCCAAGTCTAACAATATTTCTATTATAACCAACTAATTTCATCATATCGCTAATCGTTGATATAGAAGATAATGATAATATATAAGGATCAAATAAGTCTAAAATAGAGGCTGAAAGTACATAAGAAGTAAACGCACCACTACATATGACATCACTATATTTTGAATAAATAGGATGAATGATGTATTTAGTATCTGGAAGTGAATTACCTATTTCATGATGATCACAAATAATGACGTCGATATTGTTTTCTCTGGCTAATTTGACAGCATCAATTTGAGATATTCCATTATCTACTGTTATTATTAATTCAACCTTATCCTTAATAGCTTTTTCAACTGCTTTAATGCTTAAACCATACCCATCAAGATATCGGCTTGGCAAATAATAACTATAATTTTTATATGATATTTTTTTAAAAGTATAGACAAGAATAGAAGTTGCTAACATGCCATCTGCGTCGTAGTCTCCATAAATTAAAATCTTTTTGTTGTCTTTTAAGACAGACTTTAACAAATTTGAAGTAATTAAACCATTATCAAAATCAGTTATATTTGGCACATCATAAATGTTAACATCTTTAATCAATGAATAATAATCTTCTAAAGTTATATTATAGTATTCAAGTAATTTGTTTAAAAAACTAGTCATTTATTCCAATGAAAGTTGCTTCTTCAACTTCTTTTCCTCTAACTTTAGCTTTATGTTGTTTTTTAAGATTACCTTTTTTAGAAGATGGAAGATGAATATTAGAAGTAATTTTGGTAAATAACTTAGTTAAACTAAATGTTAAAGGTTCTAATGCAATTAGTGTAAATAAACTACTTAATAATATTCCTAGTAAAGTTGATAAACCAAATAAGTTTTGTAAGGAGCTGGCTGAGAAACCAGTAAATACACATAAACTAATAAATGAAACCAACATCACTGTAACATATAGATAGAAATTCGTTGTTGAATTCTTTAAGATAAGGTTTTCTTGCTCTTCTAGGGAAAGATTAGCTCTTTTGAGTTCTTTAATATCTTCTTTATTTTGTGCAAGCATTAATATTGAAACCATAAATGTAATAGCCATTATCGCAAGAGTTGCAAGACCAACAAATTGATTTACAGGAATTCTTATTAAAGAAAGTAACGACAAACATAATGCTGAATTAACAAAAGCAATTATAAATGTAGCAACAGCCTTGCTTACACCGTATCTAAATCCAAGATAAATACATCCAGCAATAATAGCAATTGAAGCAGCTAATACAATAGTTGAAACATTAAATACATCATAATTTCTAAATGATTCACTAGGACAAATAAAATATGAATTTTCAGAATTATTTTCACCATTATCAGTTAAAACATAATCAACAGCTTCAGCTAAAGTAATATTTGAATTTGTTTCATATGAAAATAAAACAGAACTAACATCAACAGAAGAATTCAATGTAACTTCATATAAATAATAATCGACAGTAACAGAGTTTGCTGCATCTTGAGGGTTTGTATAATCGGTATATTCATTAACAGTTACACTATCATAAATATGTTGATTATCTTCAAAACCTTCGTATTTAATTTGATTTAATAAATTTTCAATATCACCAGTTGTATTTAAATTTGAAGCATCTTGATTGATATTAAAATATATCTTGTTTTGATTAGATAGTAATTGAGTTTCATCAAAGGATGATGAAGTCGCACCAAAATAAGAAATAGTTGTAATTGAAGCGACTGTTAAAAGTCCAACAAAAATTCCGATAGCTTTTTTCAATGTGAATTTTTTTGCAGGCTTTTGAACAACTTCATTTGTGTTTGAAGTTTCGCTCTTCTCTTCTTCGACTTCTTCAGCTCTTGATTTGGATGAATTTGATTTAATAATTCCATATATTCCATTATTTTTCTTTCCTACACTTGAGTTAGTTAAGAAATAAGTTAAAACTCTATTAACAACACAATTAAATAAAAGATTAATTAAGCTTCCAAAGAAAACAAATATTCCAAAACATGAAACATATGTTCCACCTAATAAATAGGTAAATGCTCCTACAAAAAGTAAAGCGATAGATACATCAAGAGTAAAGATTGATGAATATTTTGAAGCATCTAAATATGCTTTTTTAATTGGTTTTCCATCATCTAATCCTTTTTTAAGTTTATGAGCATAAACAAATCCAGAAGTCATTAATAATATGAAAGAAACAACAAGGCCAACTAAACCAGCAACATTAAATGTAGTACCAATTATATTAGTAAGTCCAATTAACAATAAGAAAGCAAAAGCATTGCTTATTGTTAAACCAAGTCCGTTTAATCCATATAATAAAATTGAGATTAATAAGACTAAACCATATGAAATAATAAAACAAATTAAAATTGTTGAAACATTTACGTAAATTGTAGAACCTAAAGTTGTTATATTTTCAACAAGAGGTGAAATAGTACGATAATACAAGTTGTTAACTCTATAATTAAGATGAGAAGCATTTAATAAATTCATATAATATTTTGCGTTCTCATTTGCAGTTGCAACATTATTCCAATTAATCTCAGAAAGATCAGAAGCTGTATCACTTCCTTCAACGTTAAAATAAGCACAAATTGATTGATGCTCATCTTCATTTTGTTCGTACCAAATAGAATTATAGTCAAAATATAAAACTAGCTTATGTGCGATATTTTGATTTTCATCAGCGCTTTCAAAGTTATCACCTTCTTGCCAATCAGACCAAAGATAAATTTTACCATACTCAGTAACGCTGGTATCTTCATCTGTTGCGTGTTCTTCATTTAAAGATTCAGCATGAGCAATAGCTTCATCGCTAAATTCAGTAGGATTTTCTAGCGGAATAACAAGAACAGGATATATACTTTGTCTAACAATATAAGCATCTTCGACACCAAACATTGGTTCATCGCCTTCAATAGCAATATCTCTACCTCTATAATTATGATAAATGTATTCGCTATCATATGTAGTCAAAGTTAAGTTTCCATCAAAAGTTAAGAAATTAGAAATATGGTCGTATTCAAGAGTAGAATTAGCTGAAAATTTAACACTAATTTTATTATTTCCTTGAATTTCGATATAGTATTCAGCAACACCGTATTGTTGTAATCTTTCTTCCATTGTTTCTGCAATTTCATCAACTGCACCCTCAGGAACCATTTCATCGCCTTGGTCGGTGATACTATTTCCTAAATCGGTAATTTGATAAATATATTCTCTGCCACCGTTAAAGTCAAAACCACTTTGTGAATTTTGTATTGTTGGTTTTGCAAGTGTAACGACTCCAAGAATCATGACTACAAGCATTGAAATATAAGCTAGAAATCTTTTCATATTTTGTTAACCTACCTTCTTTTAAATTACATAATCGTTTAATATTATAATATAAATATTATAATACTAAAACAATAATTTTTAAAAATGAAAAAATATAGTTGTGAAAAACTCACATTTTTATAAAAAGCCCAGCAAAACCTCAATATTTTTTAGTCAAAATATTCAAATTCAAAACCACAAAGAGTAACGATATCACCATTTTGTGCGCCTTTTTCTTTTAAAGCTTCGTTAACTCCAAGATTATCTAAATATTTTAAAAGACGAAGCATTCCTTCATCACTTGAAATATTAATAAGTTTGAATGTTTTTTCAACGGTTTCGCCGTAAATTTTGAATAAATTATTCTTTACTTTTATAATATTAAATTTTTCTTTTTCTTCTTTTAAAGTATATATTTTGTGGTCTTCATTATTTTCTTCTACTTCTTCCTCGTTTGTATTAGTTTCTAAAACAGTTTGATATAAAATTTTACAAACTTCATCTAAATTTTGATGTGTTAACGAGGAAATTGCATAAACTTGTTCGACATTTTGCGATAACATTTCTTCTTTAAATTTTAAGAACCTCTCAGTTGCACCATCGCAATCAAGCTTGGTACAAACAATTATTCTTTTCTTTTTTTCTAAATTATTGCCATATTCTTTTAATTCATTTTCTATAGTTTTATAAGCAAAGATTGGATCATATCTTCCATCTAAAGAAATCATATGGCAAATAACTTTACATCTTTCAATATGTCTTAAAAAAGTAAAACCTAATCCTCTTCCTTTAGCAGCGCCTTCAATTAATCCAGGCAAATCTGCAATTACGAAATTTTCAAATTTATTTATATAACAAACACCTAAATTAGGTTCTATTGTTGTAAAATCGTAGTCTCCAATTAAAGGGTTAGCTTTGCTTACAACACTTAAAAATGTTGATTTGCCAACACTAGGAAAACCAACAAGGCCTACATCAGCTAATAATTTTAATTCTAATACAATCCTTTTTGTTTCTCCAGGCATACCGTTTTCAGCTATTCTAGGTGTTTTATTGTAGTTGGATTTAAAACATAGATTTCCTCTACCACCTCTACCACCTTTTGCAACTAGAAAAATTTGACCATCTTTTTTTAGATCACAAAGAAGCGAATTGTCTTCTTCATTTATTACAACAGTACCGACAGGCACGTCACAATAAACATCTTCAGCTTTATGTCCGTATTTATTTTTGTTTCCGCCTTTTTCGCCATCTTTAGCAATAATAGTCTTTGAAAATCTATAATTAATTAAGGTAGAAACTCGGCTTGAAGCTCTTAAAAAAATAGATCCACCTCTACCACCGTTTCCACCACTTGGTCCACCCTTAGCAGTATTTCTATCACGCAAAAAAGCGATGGCTCCATCGCCGCCTTTTCCACTTCTTACTTCAATAACAACTCTATCAATAAACATAACTTTCTTTTTTAAAAAAAGGCCCTATATTAATATAAGGCCTAATTTATTATAAACTTTCGTAAACGCTAACTTTCTTTTTATCTTTACCGACACGTTCGTATTTAACGTATCCACTAATCATAGCAAAGATAGTATCATCTCCACCTTTTTTTGTATTTGTACCAGGTAAAATTTTGGTACCTCTTTGTCTATAAATAATTGCGCCTGCTTTAGCAAATTGGCCATCACCAAGTTTTGCTCCTAATCTTCTACCAGCAGAATCTCTACCGTTTTTAGTTGAACCAACACCTTTTTTAGAAGCAAATAATTGTAAATTTAATTTAAACATCATATCATTTCTCCTCATATATAATTTTTACATTTTTTGAGTACTCATCCGAAATCATTTCCATTCCATTTTTGAATACTTCTATTACAGTCTTATCGTGTTCATCGATATTTTGAAGATTAAGAATTTTACAATAACCATCCTTAATTTCAATATCTTTTTTGTTTAAACTCTTTAATGAATTTAAACAAGCATATAGAATCGAACTAACTGCAGAACACACAATATCATTTCCTTTTTCAGCGAAGTTTGCGTGTCCAATAACTTCAATAGTATTTAGTATATTGCTATTTAATATAAATTTTACTTTTATCATTATTTAGCATTAATTTCTTTGATAACTAAAGAAGTATAAGGTTGTCGGTGTCCTAACTTTCTTCTATGAATTGCTTTTGATTTATATTTGTAAATAGTAACTTTCTTTCCTAAACCTTGTTTGCCAACTTTAGCAACAACGTTTGCACCATCTACAAATGGTTTTCCAAAAACAACTTTTTCACCACCTAACATTAAAACTTTATCAAAAGTATAATCAGAACCAACTTCAGCATTAAGTTTTTCAACATAAATAGTTTGGCCAACTTCTACTTTTAATTGTTTTCCGCCAGTTTCAATAATTGCGTACATATTTTTCCTCCCTTTTTCTAAGTACTCGCTAGTAAGGCAATACAAATGTATTTTTAATAACCTTATAAATGCGGTTGTAGTCTTTGGGACGACAACGTAAATAAAATATCATACTTTTATATAAAAGTAAAGTAATATTACAGAAGGTTTTCTTCAAAAAATGAAAAATAATCTTCTCTGTTTAAAATTATACTATCAATTAAATTTAAATTAAATTTTTTTGCCTCAGTTTGTAATGTTTTTGCATAATTTAAGTCTTCAAGTGATGGTTCAATTAAATTTCCGGAATGATTGTGAACAACTATAAATTTTATTGCTCCGTTCTGAATTACAAATTTTATTACATCAAAACAACTTACTTTAATTCTTTTTTCGTTAAAATCGATATTTTTAATACAAAGAACTTTATTTTTGTTATTTAAAGTAACAATAATAAGGTTTTCGATTTGATAATTTAGAATATATTTTCTAATTTTTTTAACAAAATTTTGAATGTTGAATCTGTCATAACTTTCGAGATAAGCAATTTCTTCTTTTCTTTTGCATAGTTCAAAAAAAGCATTTAATTTTAATGATTTAACCTTACTTAAACCCTTTATTTTTGACAATTCAATATAACTTTGCTCAAATAAATTTGATAATCCATTAAAATAATTAATTAATTCAGACGAAATTTCAATGGCGTTTTTATTTTTAACTCCACTACCGATAATTATTGCTAATAATTCATAATTATTTAATGAATTTACCCCTTTCAAAAAAGCCTTTTCTCTAGGTCTTTCTATTAATGGAATCTCTTTTATATTCATCCATTACCATTCAAATTTAAAACCACCAGGAATTGTAACCTTTGCACTTGACGATAAAAACAATCTATAGACAATTACAGCAATAACTGCAGTGATTAAAATCGCCATAACTGCTGAAATAGTTAGCCCTTCTCCGACTTTAATTTGCTTTGTTTCATATAAACTTAATTCTCGCATACTTTACCTCCTTACTAAATAAGTCGTATGCGAAATTAAGAATTTCTATAAATTTTCAATTTTTTCTAAAATTTTTGCTTTAATTTCAAGATGATTTTTCAATTTTTCTCTTTCTAATTCAACTTTTTCTTTTGGTGCTTTAGACACAAATTTTTCATTCTTAAGTAGATTTTCGCATCTTTGAATTTCAAATTCTTCACTAGCAAGTTCTGCTTTTAATTTTTCCAATCTTTGAGCTTTATCAAAACTATCTAATACATAAACAATAAAATTTGGATAAATTAAAGATGTAGCCTTATAAGCAATATTATCGATTATAAAATCATCACATTTAACAAAATCTTTTAAAATGTTGTAAAAATCACAATCAAGATTTAAATCGGTTGTAATTCTTAATGATATTTTATCGTTTTGATTTAACTTATTATTTGTTTTGTAAGATCTAATATCAGCAATAACTTTTCTTAAAAGTTCGACATCCTTCTTTACGTTTTTGAAAATAAACTTTTTATTAACTATAGGATAACTTTCAAGCATTATGGATTTTTTATGTTCTGGTAAATTTAAATATAATTCCTCACTAATAAATGGTGAATATGGATAAATCATCATAATTATGGATTTTAGTCCATATAATAAAATAGCCTTCTTATTGTCAATAATTTCAATTTCGGAATTCTTAAAATAATATTTACAAGTTTCAATATAAAAGCTACAAAAATCTTCGTATATGAAATTATATAAATTAGTTGAGGCAGTACCAAGATTATATTTTTCCATATTCTTGGTAACATTATTAATAGTATCTTGCAACTTTGTTAAAATATACTTATCAAAAATATCTATTTTATCTAAATTAATTTCATTTACTTTAATGTTTTCTACATTTAATAGAATATATCTTGCTGCATTCCATATTTTGTTTAAGAAATTTACACTGCTTTCAATCTTAATTTCATTATATCTTGTATCAAGACCTGGAGTTGTAGATGTAGCCAAATAATACCTAAAAGCATCAACTCCAAATTTATCAATCACATCGATTGGATCGATTCCGTTGTTTAAAGATTTACTCATTTTCTTACCGCTAGCGTCTCTAATTAATCCATGAATTAATACCTTATCGAAAGGTTTTTTCCCAGTTAAATTTAAAGATTGATTAATCATTCTAGAAACCCAGAAGAAAATAATATCATAGGCGGTAACTAATAAATCTGTTGGAAAATATCTTTTATATAATTCTGTGTTTTCAGGCCAACCTAATGTTGAAAATGGCCAAAGAGCACTTGAAAACCAAGTATCTAAAACATCTTCATCTTGTCTATAATTTTCTATGTCTTTTGGAGGGTTTTCACTTACAAGAATTTCACCACTTATTTTATGGTAATATACTGGAATTCTATGTCCCCACCATAATTGTCTAGATATACACCAATCGTCAATATTTTCCATCCATTGTAAAAAGACTTTGTTGAATCTTGAAGGAATAAATTCTACTTTATCCTTACCCGCTTGATATTTAATGGATTTTTCAGCTAATGGTTTCATTTTAATAAACCATTGTTTTGATAAATATGGCTCTACTATTGCATTACTTCTTTCACTATGACCAACAGAATGAGTAATTTTTTCTATTTTAACTAAATTTCCTTCATTTTTTATTTTTTCGACTAATTTTTTTCTACACTCAAAACGATCTAAATGATTAAATTCTCCAGCTAACTCATTCATCGTTCCATCTTTGTTAATACAAATAGGATGAGGTAAATTGTATTTTTTCCCAATAACGTAATCGTTTGGATCATGAGCTGGTGTACACTTCATAACACCAGTTCCAAAAGATATGTCAACATAACTATCAGCTATAATTGGTAATTCTTCGTTATTTGCAGGGTTTATTGCCTTTTTTCCAATAAATTTTTTATATCTTTCATCTTTTGGATTTACATTTAAACAAACATCACCAAACATCGTCTCCGGACGAGTTGTTGCAACTATTAATTCATCATTTGAATCAACAACCTTATATTTAAAGTAATAAAATTCACCTTTTATATTTTTATGAATTACTTCAATATTTGATAAAGCAGTTTGTTGAACAGGGTCCCAATTAATAATTCTTTCGCCTTGATAAATTAAACCCTCATCATACATAACCTTAAAAACATGGTTTACTGCTTTGCTTAGATTTTCATCAAGAGTAAAGCTCTCTTTTGTATAATCGAGCATAAGACCCATTTTTTCCCATTGCTCATGTATCTTTTCTGCAAAAGAATTTTTCCATTTCCAAATTTCGTTTATAAGACCTTCACGCCCTAAATCATATCTAGAAATACCTTTTTCTCGTAGCATCGCTTCAACTTTTGCTTGTGTAGCAATTCCAGCATGATCCATTCCAGGAAGCCATAAAACATCATAACCACATGCTTTTTTATATCTAGCAATAATATCTTGTACAGTAGTATTAAAAGCATGTCCCATATGTAATTTACCAGTTACATTAGGTGGCGGAATTACCATCGAAAATTTTTGTTTACTAATATCCCCAGAAGTAAAATAACCTTTTTCTTTCCAATTTTTATATTTTCCTTGTTCTACTATTTTATGGTCATAATGTTTTTCTAGCATATTTTCCTCCTAAAAATAAAAAAAGTACCATTAAGGACGAATGACCGTGGTACCACCTTAATTTAATTAAAAATAAATTTAATTACACTTCATTACTAGTTTTAACGCAACAAACGGTTCTTTTTTTATTAAAGCGACCCTTCTTTAGCAATTTAACTATTTTTCACCAACCAATAGCTCTCTTAATAAAAAACTAAATACTTCTTCTTTAAGACGATATTATTATAAAGGTTTTTTTATTAACTTTAAATATTATTAGTCAAAAATTCTTTAAAATCACTTAAATTATTTTTCAATTTAAAATTTGAATAAAATATACTCACATTTTTTAATTTGTCTTTTAAAGAATCCAAACGTACTTTTATTTGATATTTTTCTTTTTGATTTAATTTGTCAATTTTTGTAAAAATAATCACAAATTTTATTTTATGATAATTGAAAAATTCAATCATATCTAAATCGTTTTCAGAAAATTCTCTTCTTCCATCAATCAAAATCACTGCAAATCTTAAATATTTATTATCATTTAAATAATCATCCATTATTTTTGAATACTCAATAAATGAGAATTTATTACTTGCACTATACCCATAACCAGGTGCATCTACTAAATAGAACTTATTGTCAACTTCAAAAAAATTTAGTAGCTTTGTGTGGCCAGGTTTTGATGAAGTATAAGCTAAATTTTTAAAGCCAGTTAAATTATTTATTAAACTAGATTTTCCAACATTAGATTTACCGACAAAAACAACCTGAGGTAGATTAAAATCATCCTCAGGTTTTTTGATAAAAGATTTTACGAATTTAATGTTATTAAAATTAATTGTCATCTTCCTTAACTAATGCAATTTTTAATGCATCATCAACTTTTTTCATAAATACTATATCTAGTTTTTTCTTAACTTCTTCTGGCAATTCTTCGACATTTTTCTTATTGTCTTCAGGTACAATGACTGTTTTAATTCCAGAACGTAAAGCGGCTAAAGTTTTTTCTCTTAATCCTCCAATTGCAAGAGCATTACCTCTTAAAGTTACCTCACCTGTCATCGCAACATCGCTTGAAACTTTTCTTCCAGTCAAACAAGAAATAATTGCAACTGTTATTGCTACACCAGCACTAGGACCATCTTTAGGAACTGCTCCTTCTGGAACGTGAACATGAATATCTGATTCAGCAAAAACAGAATCTTTTATTCCATACTTTTTGCTATTAGCTCTAACATAGTCTAAAGCGATGGTACAAGATTCTTTCATTACATCGCCTAATTTTCCAGTTAAAACTAATCCACCTTTACCAGCGAAAGTAGTTACTTCAATAGGTAAAATATCACCACCAAACTCGGTATAAGCTAAACCAGTAACTACACCAACTTGATGTTTGCTTTCCTTTTTACTGTTTTCAAAGATTGGAACACCTAAATAATTTTCTACATCTTTTGTATCTACAATCTTTTTTGATTTGTTTTTAGAAACTAAGTATTCAACAATTATTTTTCTAACAATTGTTTCTAATTTTCTTTCTAACTCTCTTGCTCCAGCTTCTCTAGTGTATAATTCAATAATATGTAAAATAGCTTTATCCTTGAAAACGATTAAGTCATCTTCGATATTGTTTCTTTCTAAAATTTTTGGAATAAGATGTGTTTTAGCAATTTCTAACTTTTCTAGCTCTGTATAAGAGTTCATTTCGATTAATTCTAATCTATCTCTTAAAGGAGCAGGAATATCTGGAAGATAATTAGCAGTAGCGATAAATAAAACATTAGATAAATCGTATGGTTCTTCTATGTAATTATCATTAAAAGCATAGTTTTGTTCTGGATCTAAAACCTCTAATAACGCACTAGCTGGATCGCCATGATATCCACCGGAAACTAATTTATCGATTTCATCAAGAATGAATACTGGATTTGTTACACCAGCCTTTTTCATTCCATTAATTATTCTTCCTGGAATAGCACCAACATATGTTCTTCTATGTCCTCGAATTTCAGCTTCATCGGATATACCACCAAGGCTGGCCTTAACACATTTTCTATTTAAAGCCTCTGCAACAGATTTTGCTAAAGAAGTTTTACCAACTCCTGGAGGACCATATAAACACAAAATTGGTGACTTTAAATTGCCAGTCATCTGTTTAACTGCTAAATATTCGATAATTCTTTCTTTTACCTTTTCTAATCCATAATGGTTTTTGTCTAACGTTTGCTTCACCAGATTGATATCATCAACATCTTCTGTTTTTTGATACCATGGTATTGATATTAAAGTTTGTACATAATTTCTAATAAGAGCAGCCTCTTGTGAACCAAGTGGCATCATATTAGCTCTTTTAACTTCTTCCTTTACTTTTTCCTTAATATGTTGTGGATATGGTTCTTTTTCAATTTTTTCTAATATAGCATCATCATCATTGTCAGATGAATCATCTTGTCCTAGCTCTTTTTTTATGGCTTTAAGTTTTTCTCTTAAAATATACTCTTTTTGCAATTTACTGCTTGACTCAAACATATTTTTATCTATTTGAGCATCAATTTCTTGAATTTTTTGTTCTTTAGTTAAAACTTCCAATAAAAATTCTAAATTTTTAACAGTTGAAAATGTTTCAAGGACTTTTTGTTTTTCCTCGAATGACAATGGAATATAATTTGCTAATATGTAAACAAAATTATCTTTTACTTGTCCATTTACTAAACTGTTATAAATATTTCTTGGAAAAGAGTCGCTAATTTTGCTAAGTTTTCCTAATAGATCAACAATTTTTCTAAATAAAGAAACAATTAAAGTTTGATCCTCATCAAATTCATCAACATCTACCGGTTTACCAGATGCAGTAAAATAATTATCATTATAATAAAAAGATTCAAAAACAACTGGTTGTTCACAATAAAGTTTTACCATTATCGAGCTTCTTCCGACTTCTCTATTTATAATCGAACAAAGACTACCGACTTTATATAGGTTAGAAAAATCTCTTTTTGCTACTACACCAGATTTGTTTGAATCTTTAATTGCTGTTACGAAAATATAATCTAAATTTTGTCTATAAGCACTATCAAATGCTCTTAAAGCATCAGATGTTCTTAGCTCTAAACGAATTTCGTTTCCAGGCAAAACAACTGCATTTGAAACACATAATAAAGGTAAAACGGTTGTATTTGGAGAATTGTGTACATCCATAATAT
>JADIMN010000170.1 GCA_017694735.1 Candidatus Alectryobacillus merdavium | reverse complement strand
TAATAGGAGATTTAATTATGAAGAAGGTCAAATTTTTATCCTTTATACTTGCTGCTACAAGTGTTTTATCTTCGTGTGCATCAAGTGATATATTTTCTTTAAAAGATGCAACAAATTTTGAAGTTAAAGATATTATTAGCATACAATTTTCGGAGTCAGTTTTCCACAGTTCAGCATGGTATGTTTCTAGTGACACTTATTCATATATAGATTGTGATTATATAAAAGTAGATTTTAGTATTGAAGATGAATTTTATCCTAAAAATTTAACAAATGAAGTAAATGATAATGCTTATCAATTATTTGTTACTTTTGATTCATCAGATACACAAAAAAATAGTGAACTTGACTTTTATATTAGTTATACTTCATTATATATGTATTTTGATGGAATTGATGCTACTTATAGATCTAGTGATCCAATGCCAAGCTCTTTTATTAAAGAAATGATGAGGGATTGATTAATTTTTTAGTTATTATTAACTTCAACATATTATATTAATTTAATTTAATGATAAAAACATATGCAAAACCTCAATAAATTTTATTTTTTGTTTGAAATTTAAATAAAATTTTATTAATTATAATTTATAAAAATATCATTTTATAAAAAATTATTTTATAATTTTTAAGATATATGAAATATGTAATTATTGGTGGAGTTGCTGCTGGTGCTTCATTTGCGTGTAGATTAAGAAGATTAGACGAATTTGCTGAAATTATAATTTATGAACAAAGCAACTTTGTTTCTTATGCAAATTGTGGATTGCCTTACTACGTATCAAATGTAATTAATGATCAAAAACAGCTTACACTACAAAGCCCAGAGAGTTTAAAAAATAGATTTAATATTGATGTTTTTGTTAATTCTAAAGTAATTAAAATAGATAAAGATAAAAAGCAAATTACTATATTAAATTTAAAGAATAAAAATACATTTATTGATAATTATGACAAATTAATTATTGCAACCGGCGCAAACGCAATAAAAATTGCTGATAATAATAAAAGAATTTTTGAACTTAAAAACGTTGAAGATAGTGTTAAATTAAAAAATGCAATCATAGAAAATAATTATAAATCTGCTATAGTTTTGGGCGGAGGATTTATTGGTTTAGAGATTGCAGAGAATTTAAAATTATCAGGATTAGATGTAACTTTAATTGAAGGTTCAAATCATGTTTTAGCAAATTTAGATTATGAGATGGCTTGCTTTGTTCATAATGAAATTAGAAAAAATAATATTAAATTGCTACTAAATTCATTTGTAAATAAAGTTAATACTTTAAATGATTCAGTTGAAGTTTATTTAAAAAATAATAAGGTTATTAAAGGCGATATTTTAATTCAAGCAATTGGAGTTAGACCTAATAGTGAATTAGCAAAAGATGCAAAATTAGATTTATCATTAAAAGATAGTATAAAAGTAGATAATTTATTTATAACCAGCGATAAAGATATTTATGCAGTTGGTGATGTAAGTGCTATTAAATCAATTATTGATGGTGAAATAAATTATGTACCTTTAGCTGGGATTGCTAATAAAGAAGGTAGATTTTTAGCAGATAATTTAATTTTAAATAAAAGTGAAGAAGTTAAAAGTAATTCGACGAGCATTTTAAAAGTATTTGATTTATCTGTTGCTTCAACTGGCTATAATGAAGAAGCACTAAAAAGAAAAAATATAAACTATGATAAAATATATCTATTTCCAAATAATCATGCTTCTTATTATCCAAATTATGCAACACTTAATATTAAAGTTTTATATAATAAAGATAATTATGATATTTTAGGAGCTCAAATTATTGGAAAAGAGGGAGTTGATAAAAGAATAGATATTTTATCAATGGCAATTAGATATCATATCAATGGTTTATCTTTAAAAGATGCTGAATTATCTTATGCTCCTCCTTTTGGCAGTGCAAAAGATCCAATTAATATGATTGGTTTTATGTTAAATAATTTAAAAGATAATTTAGTAAGACAATTCTATTTAGAAGACTTAGATAAAATAATTAAAGATAAAAATGCTATATTATTAGATGTTAGAGATGATTATGAATATAAACATGGACATATTCATACATCTATAAATATTCCACTAGATAGCTTAAGAAAAAATTTAAATAAATTAGATAAAAATAAAACTTATTATCTAATTTGCTATAGTGCTCTTAGAAGCTATTATGCATATAGAATATTAAGCCAATATGGCTTTGATTGCTATCACTTAGCTGGTGGCTTTAGATTGTATAATGCTGTTAAAAAAAGATTTAGATTTATAGGAGATAATAAATATGAATGAATTAAATTATGATGCAGTTGTGATTGGTTCTGGCAATGGAGGACTTATTGCTGCATTAAGACTAGCAAAATCAAATAAAAAGGTACTTTTAGTTGAAAGACATATTTTACCTGGTGGATTTGCTACTGGATTTTCTAGAGGTAGATTTTACTTTGAAGCATCTTTACATGAATTGTGTGATTTTGGACACGAAGATCTACATGGCAACTTATATTCTTTATTTAAAGAATTAGATTTATTAGATAAGTTACACTTTGTTGATGTTCCAGAAGCCTTTAGAGTAATAAATGCAAAAACAAAAGAAAGTTATGAAATGCCTTTTGGTGTTGATAACTTTATTAATAAGATGGAAGAATATGTTCCAGGTTCTAGAAAGTCTGTTACAACATTTTTTAAACTTGGTGAAGAAATAAAAAATGCAATGGATTATTTAAATAAGTCTCATGGAAAACCAGAAACTAAAGTTTTAAAAGAAAAGTTTCCAAACTTTATGAGAGTTGCTGTATATAGCGTAGATAAAGTATTAAAAGCAATAAAGATGCCTAAAAAAGCACAAGAAATTTTAAATACTTATTGGTCTTATCTTGGAACTGCAACTGATGAGCTTGGTTTTGTACATTATTGCATTATGGTTTATTTATATATTACCTTAAAAGCACAAATTCCAATTGAAAGATCTCATCAAATTAGCGCAACTATTATTGAAGAAATTAAAAAATGTGGTGGTGATGTATATTTTGGAGATGGAGCAAAAGAGATATTACTTCAAGATGGACAAGTAAATGGAGTTGTTCTAGATAGTGGAAAAATTATTCATACAAAACATATTATTTCAAACGCATCTCCAGAAAGTGTATATGGAAGTATGATTAAAGATAAAAAACAAATTCCAGAACAACAGCTAAAATTATCTAGTTTTAGAAAATTATCTGGAAGAGGTTTTTCTCTTTTCTTAGGATTAAATAAATCAAAAGAAGAATTAGGATTAAATAGTTATAGTTACTTTATTTATGATAGCTTAAATACTAGAGAAGCATTTGATTCTATGAAAGATTTAAATAATTTTAATCAAGTAACAGTTGTCTTAAATAATGCATTAAGTGATGCGTCTCCAAAAGGAACTACTATTATGTATATGACTTCTTTATATTTTAGTGATGTTTTTGATAAAGAAATTAATGAAAGTAATTACTTTGATTTAAAAGATAAACTTGCAAAAGGTTATATTAAAAGATTTGAAGAAGCAACTGGTTGCAAAATTAGTGATGCTATTGAAGAAATTGAAGTTGCAACTCCTCTTACATATGCTCATTATACATCAACTCCAGATGGAACTATCTATGGATATTTAACTGCTGGATTAGATAATATGCTTCCAAGATTAAATACAATGTATGATGAAACAATATTAAAAGGCTTAAGATTTGCAGGAGGACATGGAGTTAGAAGTTCTGGATATAATTCTTCTTATCTATCAGGTGATTTAGCTGCAAAATTTACTCTTGCAGATATGAAGGAGGATAAATAAATGAAAGTAAAAGTTCCTTTAATTGGCGTTATGGATATGCTTAAATTTAAAAATTTAAAGAAAAATCGTTTAGACGCCATCAATAATAGTGAAATAAAACCATATAAAGAATATGAAGTAAATAAATTAGCTAATTATTATCATCCAAAAAAACAATATCTAATTATTAAAGAAATTGTTGAAGAAAATAAAGATACAAAAAGTTTCTATTTAATACCAGATGAAGAATATAATGATAAACTTGCTTATTTTAAATCTGGTAGTTATATCTCTTTATTTGTTAATGTTGATAATAATATCGTATCTAGAGCTTATGCTATTTCTTCTTCTCCAAAACAAGCTTTAGAAAATATTTATAGAATAACTGTTAAAAGAAAAGAAGACGGATATTTATCAAATTATTTATTAGATAAAGCAAAAGTTGGAGATAAACTTTTTGCTAGTGAACCAGGTGGATTTTTAACTTATTCATCTATAAGGGATGCAAAAAATGTTATTGCTTTAGCAGGTGGTGTTGGAATTACTCCTTTTATTAGTATGGCTAAAGCAATAAATGATGGAATTGAAGATTTTAATTTAACAATTATTTATGGAGTAAATAAAGTAAGTGACATTATTTTTAAGAATGAATTAGATAATTTATCCAGCAATTCTAAAATAAAAGTTATTTATGTTATAAGAGATGAAGAAGTATCAAATTGTGAAAAAGGATTGATTTCTGCTGAGATTATTAAAAAATATGCTCCTAAAGATGAAAAATATAGTATTTTTGCAAGTGGTCCAAATGCAATGCTTGATTATTTAAATAGTGAAGTATCTAAATTAAATATTGAAAATAAATATTTTAGAATTGAAAGATCGCCAGAAACTCTTAATCTAGAAAATAAAGAGTTTACTATTAAAATTCATTACGAAAACGAGGTATTTTCAATAAAAGCTATGCAAAACGAAACTATTTTAAATGCACTAGAAAGATCAAATTTACTAATTAGATCAAAGTGTCATTTAGGTGGATGTGGATATTGTAGAAGTAAAATAATTAAAGGAGAAATAAAAACTACAAAACTTAATAAACAAGCGGAAATCGATAAAAAGTTTAATTATTTCCATCCTTGTTGTTCTTATCCAGTATCAGATTTAGAAATTGAAGTATATAAATATTAATTTTAATAGTGTTTTGCCAGAGAATTTATATTTCTCTGGCTTTTTATTTTTAAACATTTATCTATTTTAAAAATAATTTAATATAATAATTAAATATATTTCTAGGAGGACTTGTATGAAAAAAGTATTTTCTTTTGAAAATTCATATGGCGATATTTTAAAAGGA
>JADIMN010000169.1 GCA_017694735.1 Candidatus Alectryobacillus merdavium | reverse complement strand
GAGCAAATTTTATATAAATAAAAAAATGAAATAAAAATTATTTTAAAATATATGCAAAATGGCACTTATTTTCCCATATTTATCAATTTTTAAAACTTTTTACTCATTAATTTTTAAAATGTAAGTTTATTTTGCAATTTTTTAAGAAAACTATTGTTTTTTTCGTTAATAAAAATAAGATATAAATATGGATAAAAATTTTTCTTATATTAAAGCTGATGAAATAGAAACAAATAATAGAAAATTAGCATTAAAAGCCGCTATCGAAGGTATTGTTTTATTAAAAAACGATGAAAATTGTTTACCTATAAAAAGCAAATGCATTGCTTTATTTGGAGCTGGAATACAACACGCATCAAAAGGCGGTACTGGTTCTGGAGAAGTAAATAATCGTTTTAACGTTTCAATTTATGATGCTTTTAAAAATAATGGTTATCAAATAACAAGTAAGAAATGGCTAAAAAATTACGAATCTTATATAAAATTAGAAAGAACAAATTATAAAACAAGACTTAAAAATGCGTTAAAAGGTGTTTCAAGATTTGATTCAAATGCTTGTTTTTGGGCCTTAGATCCAATAAAAGAAAATTTTCCAGTCGGTCAAAAAATAGATGAAGAAGATTTTAAAATAAGTAACACCGACACCGCAATCTATGTTATTACAAGACAAGCTGGAGAAGGAAAAGATAGACTTTTAGAAAAAGGAGACTATTTTTTAAGTGATGAAGAGATTCATAATATTGAATTTATTTCTACTCACTATAAAAATTCGATCTTATTAATTAATTCTGGTTCTGCTGTTGATTTAAAAAGTATAGAAAAGTTCTTACCTAAAGCAATTGTATTTATGGGACAGGCTGGAGAAGAATCTGGAAATGCAATTTTTAAACTTTTAGTTGGAGAAGAAAATTTTTCTGCTAAATTAAGTGCAACATGGTATGAAGATATAACTCTTCATCCTTTAGTAAAATCATATTCTTATTTAGATAGACAAACTGATTATGAAGAATATAAAGAAGGAATTTATGTTGGCTATAGATATTGCGATGCTTTTAATATAAAACCAAGATTTTATTTTGGCTATGGTTTGTCATATACTAAGTTTGATTTTGATGTTAATCCAAATTTAGTTAATAATTTATTATCATTAAAAATAAAAATAAAAAATATTGGAAATTATAAAGGAAAAGAAGTTATTCAAGTTTATTTAGTATTTCCACAAAGCAATATTAAAAGAGAAAAGAAAGCATTAGTTTGCTTTAAAAAGAGTAAAGAATTAAATATTAATGAAGAAGAAATTTTAGAATTGTCTTTTGATATAACAGATTTTTCATATTATGATGAGAAAATTGCATGTTATTGTTTGACAAAAGGAAATTATATTGTCCAAGTTGGAAATTCTAGCAATAATTTAAGATCTATTTGTACGATTAATTTATCCAAAGATTTAATTGTAGAAAAAGTTAAAAATATCGCAAAACTAGATAATCAATTTAATCAAATTGTTCCAAATAAAATAAACGAAGAAAAATTAGTAAATCCAATTTTTGAATTTGATTATACAAAATTTAAAACTGTTACACATACTTATGATTATAAAGAAGAAATTCCAGATATTATCAAAAAAATAAGCGATAAGGATTTATGTTATTTTTTAAATGGCTATGATGCATATAATGATATAGAAAAACCTTTTGTAACTCCTGGATGTGTTGGAAAAACAACTAATAAATTAATTGAAAAATATAATATTGAATCTCTTTCAATGGCTGATGGTCCAGCTGGTTTAAGAATTGTTCCATATTATAAAAGTAATGGCAAATCAAAAGCTAAAGGATTTTCTTCATCGGAAAAATTAACTCTTGCAAGTAAATATTTTGCAATAAAAGAAAAAATATCTAACATCTCATTTATGAAAAAACACTATCATTTTGCCACTGCTTTCCCAGTTGGAATTGTTCTAGCACAAAGTTTTAATTTAGATTTATTATATGAAATTGGAAAAGCACTCAGTAAAGAAATGGATAAATTTAATATAGATATATGGCTTGCTCCAGGTATTAATATAATGAGATTTCCTTTATGTGGAAGAAATTTTGAATATTATAGCGAAGATCCACTACTTGCAGGAAAATTAGCTTCTAGTTTAAGTCTTGGAGTAAGTGAGAGTAAAAAACATAGTGTTACATTTAAACATTATTGTTGTAATAATCAAGAAGACAATAGAATGAAATGTGATTCTAGATTATACGAAAGAGAATTAAGAGAAATATATTTAAAACCATTTAAAATTGCAATAAAAGAAGGAAATAGTAAAGTTATAATGACCTCTTATAATAAAGTAAATGGAATTTATTCTAACTCTTCTTATGATTTAATAAATAATGTTTTAAGAAATGAATTTAATTATCATGATTTAATAATGACCGATTGGGGAAGCGTAGATAATAATCAAGCATTAGTATATGAAGCTATAAAAGCTGGAAATGATTTAATAATGCCTGGAAGAGATAAAGAAAGTGAAAATTTATATAAGGCATTATTAGAAGATAAAATTAAAAGAAGCGACTTAGAAGCTTGCGCTTCTAGACTTTATGAATTAATAAAATATATAAAGTACTAGTTTTATAAGTTGGACTATTAGAAAGTACTAGAAAGACTCATGAGATTCAAACTATAATCCGGTCTTTTTCTTTATAAAATTTTATTATCTTTTATTTGTTGAATCACTTCATCACTTTTATTTATAACTATCTTCTCTTTTTCTTTGAATACACTCTTTCTAAGTTTTTGAATATTTGGATATCCCCAAACATGAAGAAAACCTCTAGGACCAATCCATTTATTTAAATCTTTGTTATCTGAATCTATTGCTTTTAAAAAGCATAAAGCAGCTTTATCGCTTTTCATAAATATAGATAAAAATATATTTGCAAAAAAGTTATAAATTTTTGAAGTAATTGATGTTTTATTTGTATTAAATAATTTAGTTTTAACAACACCAGGATGAGTAAAAGTAATATCAACACCGTGATCTTTTAAATATAATCCATATATTAATAAAAGTCTTTTTGTAATTCCATATCTTAAAGTATCATTTTTAATTTTTAAACCAAATACATCTTTACTATTTATTTTTTTAAATAAATAAGAAATACTATCTACAATTACAAACTTACAAGATTTATAATTCTCATTTCTTATTAAATTATTAATAAAATAATATGGCATTAGGTGATTTACTAATAGTATATTATCAAATCCATTATAATATTTTCTAACTTGTTGATATATTCCAATATTATTAAAAAATACATCAATTTTCATATTTTTTAATATTTCATAGACATCATCAACACTTTTTTTATCTAAATAATCAAAATAATATACATCTATATTAATTGAATCATACTTATTTAATATTTCACTTTTTAACTGATTTGCTAATTTTACATTTCTAGCTAAAAATATCATATTACATTTTAAATATGCTAAATAATAGCATAAATAAGTTGCAATGCTACCAGTTGGTCCAGCAATTACAATATTAGATCCTTCTTTAATATTTTTAATGTTCTTATCAATATATTTTAAGTACTTGTTTTTAATATTCATAATTAAAAATTATATCCATTATATCCCCAATTCATTGTATTAAAATATGCAATATAAATTCTAGTTGGTTCTATAGATAATTTAGATGCTAAAAAAGTAGTTACTTTATTAGTAAACCTTTCTAAATCACTAGGATTTACTTCTCCATATAATTTAACTTCAGCAATTAAACAAGGAGAACCTTTACCTTTAAAATACATCTCTTGATTATCAATAAAAGAAATCATTAACCATTGTTCTGATTTATTTATTAAGCTAACTAAATTTCCTAATTCTTTTTTAATTGCTACTTCATCATCTTTGGTAATATTTATATTTGTTTTAATATCAATAAATGGCATAAATTTATTCCTTTCTATTAATTATTTTCTTGTTCTGATTCACTATCTTGAATCTTTTCATATGTAGTTATTATATTATTAATTTTTGAAGATAATATATTTGCTCTTTTAGAAACATCAACTTGAAGTTGAGTTTTTGCTTTATCCATTGCTGCAATTGCTTTTTCTATTGATTCTGCATATATTTTTAATTCATTATTTAAAGCAATTGCAAATTTACCTATTTCATTAGTTTGTTTTTTAATAGCTAAAGTTTGAAATCCCATTCTAAGAGCATTAATATAAGCAATTGTAGTTGAAGGTCCAGTAACCGTAATATTAAATTTTCTTTGCAATTCTTCAATAATATTTAAATTACAAACTTCCGCATATAATCCCTCTGTTGGTAAAAACATAATTGCAAAAGATGTTGTTGTAGGTGGATTTATATATTTTTCTTTAATATCTTTTGCATTTTTCATTATAGCATTTTTTAAATTTCTACGGCATTCCTCAATTTTTTCTTTATTTCCTTCATTTAGTGCATCTTGTAAAGAAACATAATATGTTAAATTAAATTTTGAGTCTATTGGAAGATAAATATCTTTATCATCTTTTCCAGGCAATCTAATTGCAAATTCTACTCCATCTGAATTTTGATTTTTTCTACTTTTATAATTTTTAACATATTGGCTTGGATCTAAAATTTCTTCTAGTATATTTAAAAGTTGAATTTCTCCACTTACCCCTCTTATTTTTGAAACTGTTAAAGCTTTTTCTATAAAATCAACTTTATTATTTATATTTTGTAGACTTCCAACAGCATTCATTACATTTTCTATTGATCTAATTAAATTGTCTCTAGTTTCGTTTAATTGTTTAGAAATAACAGACTCCATTTTCTCATCTACAACATTTTTTATATTACTTAATGAATCTTTAGTAGTATTATTTAATTCATCTATTTTTTGATATGTAGTATTTTTAAAATCTAAAATATTATCTTTAGTATCCTTTTTAAAGTCATCTATATTTTTAGAAACATTATTTAAATTATCTTTAAATAATTGATAGCTATTGTTAATGCTATTATTTAAATTTGTTAAAGATGAGTTAATATTATTATTAATATTTACACTAATTTTATTAGATAAATTATCACTATCAATAACATCTTTATTATTTTTATTATTTTTTAATAATTTAAATAATAAAAATCCTAAAATAATTAATCCAATAAATAAGATAACTAACAATACAATTAATAAAATAATTTCAATACCCATCTTTTAACTCCTTTTTATTAAGTATATTATATAACTTTATTAATTAAGATAAAATTAATTTTTATGTACAAAAAGATATACAAAACTAATATATTTTTTAAAAATTAGTATTAAAAAAGCCACTTTTCAAAGTGGCTAATTTTAATAATTATTGAATTTCTCCACTAACAACTTGATCTAGTAAAGAAACACTACAATTTCCAAATTCAGAAAACTTAAATTGGAATACTCCTGCTTGTAGTACATAATTAGAATCTAAATAATTAAAGCAGTAATAAAAATCAACTAAACTATCTGCTGTGTTTTGCTCAGAATAGTATATATCAATCATTAATCCATAAGGAGTAAAATTTGTATAAGCATTAGAAGCAGCACTAAATATATTAAAGTTATTTCCAAAATCAATTAAATATTCCAAACTACTTGTAATATATGTTTCTCCAACTGGTTGAAAACCAACAATTTCTAATTCACCTTTTTCTAAAAATTGTAAGTTATCTAAAATTAGTAAATTAGATGGATAATTCATTATTTCTGGAATATTATAACCAGTATTTATTCTTGTATATATTGATAAATCAGATATTTGAATTGGAAAATATGATAATCCACCAGTTGCAGTTAAACTATAAGTTCCAACATGATCTGCAGTATTTAATCCAATATATCCTTCAATTAAGTTTGAAACTGCTATATTTTCAAATAAGAAATAATTAGGATTAAATAATTCATAAAAAGGTTCAGATCCAGATATATTTTCATCTCTATAATTATTTAATTTCATTAATTTCTTAAATCCACCTAAATGATAATCTGGAACATATACTCCTCCTCCATTATTAATGAATTCTAAATAATCATTACTAATGGAAGTACCTAAATCTTTAGAAACTAATTTATAAGCAGTCTCTTCAATTGTAAAAGATAAAACAATAGAATTATCTTCAACTATAGAATTAATATTTGAAATATCTAATATAGCACTTTGTTCAAATCCTAAGATTTTTACAATAGCTAATTTAAAGTTTTTATCAGATATTTCATATTCATTTAATCCATCTGCTAAATTTGAAAGAAGTGAATCTGCTTTTCCATATAAATTACTTATAACTTCACCAGACCATAAATCTGTTATTATTTCATCTTTACTATTTAATAAATATTCACTACTTACATAATTTTTATTAAAGTAATTTAGTTTATAAACACCTTCACTATCTTGAATATATAAATCTAGTAAAGATCTACTATCTTCATTATAAGAACCTATAACATCTTCACTAAATATTAAAGTTTTGCTAAGGTTTTTACCAATATATAAATCAAATGAATAATTTTTACTAGTATTAAAATAATTAATAAAATCTTTAATATCACTAAATTCTACTGAATCTATATTAGATGTATTAGAAGTATTATCTTCTTGTGTGCTACTGGTAGTAGTTTCACCAGTAGCACCACAAGCTGAAAGTAAGAAGATACTTGATAATAGAAGTAAATTTTTAGCTAATTTCATAATTAATTTCTGGTAAAGTCAACTCCAATATAAAAGCCTTCATCATAGGCAGTACCAATAAGTCCCCATTCTATTGCTTCAAAGCTACCTTCAGCCATTTCATAGTATGATAAGTATACGTTGAGAGTGTCTGTAGAAGCATCATATTCCATGACTAGATTTAAAGCATCCATTGGATATAAATCTTGATCATCATTTGTTGAGACTCTTTGATCATAAATTTGAGCACTGATTTTTCCAGCACTAAATTCATAATAGAAATCAAATTCCCAAGTTATTCCATTGTAAACGTCTGTAATAGTTCCGGTTTTTGCTTCTGTAAGTGAAGTAGAACCACTATATGGATTATCTGTAAATACTACACTAGTATTTGGATAATCTGCATTTTCAGTAGTCCAAGTACCGGCTAAGCTTAAGTTTGTTGGAACAATCGTAAATGTAAGAGTAACTCCTTCACTAGAATAGAAATAATCACTTGTTATTTTAACTCTAACAGTTTTTGTTTCTGTAATTTCAGCAGCATTTTCAGCACTTAATACTAAAGTTCTACCAGTAGAAACAACTTCTAATAAATCTGGATTTTCACTAACTGCATTATAAATTGGTGGGAATGAAGGAGGAGTAATAATTACATCAAACTCTTCGACACTTCCAGCTGCAATATTTGCAGATGTTGATGTAGTAACATTTGAGTTTGTAGTACCATTTAATGAAAATCCATGGAATGTATCATTTGAATTAAATGTAACATTAATTGTTGTTGTATAACTTGCACTATCACTGGTTTTATTTGTAAATGTAACATCAGAACTTCCAATACCAACACAAGTCATTTCTGTATATAAATCATTTGGAAGTTTATCAATAACGCTTGTATTTGTACTATGAGTTGGAGCATATTGCCATAAGTCTAAAGCAGTAGATGGAGTATAAGATACACTTACATAATCTGCTGCTATAGATGGATCTGTTGTTACAAGAGCAACATCATCATTGTAATATAAGTAATTTCCATCACTTGAACTTTTACCAGTTTCTGGATTATTAAATGAGATATTACTAAATTCATCAATAAAGTAATCTTCTTTATTAAATCCTTCAATTTCTCCAGTTTTGACTTCTCCATCATAGACATAACTTGCATCAATTTGTTTTACAAGAGTTCCAACTGCACCAACAGCAGGAGTATGATTTCCAAAGTCCCAACTTTCTTTATTATATAAAGTTTCAGTATATGTTAATTTAGTTAATTCTCCAGCTTCACTAAATTCAAATTTAACATCATATACATTTGCTTCATGCATTTCTTCAGTAAATTGTGAAGCATTTGAATCAAATTCAATGTATGAATTAAGAGTTGTAGCAAATCCAGTATCAGTTTTACTGCTACTAATATTAACATCGTAGCTAGAAACCTCATCCATTGTGTATCCAACTCTATAAGCATACATAAATTCTTCTTCAATACTGGTCATTTGATGAGGTGTTGAAATATTAAATAAATTTGCATCTCTTCTTGTTAATTCAAAACGTGTTGTATCATCTTTGTTTTTATCAACTACTTGATATTTAACACTATATCCAACTTCGCCTCTACTTGTTTCTCTTGTTAAATCATTATTTCCATTACTTGGAGTAAATGTATCAACAACACTTAAAATATCATTTTCTTCATCTAATTCTTTATAGACATAATATGATTTTGATTGAAGTGTATCTTCAACTTTCATAAATGTTCTATTGCCATCATATTTTTGCATTGTTGATGTCATTAATTTAGCTGGTGAAGCAGTTGGTTCTTTTACACTATATGTAAATGAAGTTAAATTAGGTGTTTGAACAGTTGTTTCACTTCTAATATTTCCATCAAATAATGAATATAAACTACTCTCATCGCTAGGAAGAGTATCAACACTTACTCTTTTAACATAACAAGGTCTATCAGAGCTTGGATCATAGAAGAAATCATATGTACATCCACTAGCAAGTTCTAAGTTTAAATTATCAGAACCAGACCCATGATGGTAGGTAATATTTGCAAAACATTTAGTTTCATCAACTGCTTGTGAATCTAAAATAGTTACTTCATCTCCTTCACCTTTTACTTGATAAGAGAATAAAGCAGCTGATGAAGTTTCAACTTTAACTCCTTTTGCTTCATAAATACCAGTATCTTCATTTAAAGTAAGTGCAGCAACAACATCACCAATTAAAGTAATGCTTCCTTCAACAGAAACACTAAAACTAATTGATGCACTGCCATCTGGCATTTCAAATGGATAATTAATTCCATCACTACTTGTTAATACAGTTTTTGAATTTAATAAAACTTGATTAATAGAATATCCTGGTTTTACGTCATCAATAGTTAAAGTAACTATTTCACCTGGTTCAGCATATTCTTTATCAACATGAGCGGTAACACCAGTTGCAGCATTAACCATTACTCTATAAGTAACAGGATTTGATGTTGTAGTATCATTACTTGAATTTGAACTTGTATTATCTTGTGTTGTTTGAGTTGTTTCATCAGTATTTGTACCAGTTGTTGTATTAGAAGTTGTGTTACCACAAGCACTAAGAGCTAAAACAGCACTGGCAAGTAAAAATAAATAACTTTTTTTCATGCTATTCTCCTTTAAAAATCATATAAATAAAGCAAATTATCTGGAGCCATAATGGTTAATAATCGGCCCTCATTACCACTTAAATAATAAACCATTAATTTATCACCAGTTCTTGAAATTGAAAATGAATATAAAGTTGTTTGAGTTGATGTTGTTTTATCAACATCAATTAAAAACCAATAACAATCTCTTGATGAATCATATCTATATTCTTCATCTTCGTGATAGTGGAACCAATGTTCTCCACCGGCTGTATCAAAATCATCATAACCAGTTAAATAACCAGTTGGATCATCAGTTTCAGTCTTTGAACTTAAGAATGTTAATTCATAATTTGCTAACATAAAATCAGAAAAAATTGACGAAAACTTATCAACACTAAATAAATATTCAGATATTTCTTGTTCAGTATCGCCAATAGAATCTCTTACTCTTACAATGTTTCTATAAACTAACATTTCATTAGAATCAAAAATTTCTAAAATTGCATCTCCTGCATTCTTTGTAACTAATGTAAATTTACCATCTGTAGAAACACTTTCTTTAATCTCAATAACGTCACTATTTGAAACTCTAAAAGTAATTTGTTTATTGCTTGTGTTTGTTCTAAAAACGCATGCATATTCAAAATTGCTTGTAACAAAAGACTTCATTTCAATATCACTTAGTCTTCCATCAGCAGTTCCATCACAAATTTCATTTACACTTAATTCTTCAGAAGTAGAAGAATCTTCAATAGATGATGTAATATCATCACTAGTAGTATCACTTGTTAGTGAATCAGAAGTATTACTTTGAGATGAAGTACCACCACATCCAACTAAAGAAAAACTTAAAACTAGTGGTAATATTAAGCTAGCTTTTTTAAATTTCATTTTACCTCCTAACATAATTTATAATTATGTACCATGACATAATATTTTAATATGATAATTAAATTATTCAATATTTTCAATACTTTTTAAATTCTAAAAAAATATTGTAAATATATTATTATATGTTTTATAATATTGACTTAAAAGAAAGGAATCAGGAAAATGAAAAAAAGAAAAAAATTATTCCTAGTTTCTACAATAGCTGTATTATTAGTTGGATTAACATCAGCTAGCATAGTAGTTAAAAATGATTCGTTAGGAACATTTGACAATCCTATTAATAAACAGCAAAGTAATGAATCTCATGATATTACTGTAAATGTAGATACCTCTATTACTATTAGTGTTGATAGTAAAGCTACAACAGGACAAATAGTCGAAGTTAGTGTTACTTATGATAGTGAAAAAGTTATTTTAAATTCATTATTAGCTAATGGTTTAGAAATGGCTAAAGTAAGTGATACAAGTTATTACTTTTTAATGCCAGATAGCGATGTAAGCATTACTGCTGATTATAAAGTTATTAAAACAAATAAAGTCATTTCACTAAGCGATGAAGTAATTGTAACTATGTTAAGTGAAGAAAATTTTGATGCTGGAGATACCGTTAAATTTAAACTTGGCTTACCTCAAGACAGTAAATATTCTATAGAAACATATTTTGAAGCAGGTTTATATTCAAGTGAAGAAGATACATTTACAAGAACACTTGATGTTAATTATTCTCAAAATGATAGAAGTTACAGTGTTGAAATACCAGAAGATTATGATTCTAATTTATGGATCGAACCAATATTAGTTGAAAAGTATTTTACAATTACTGAAAGTGATTCAAATATTTCGAGTATTGATATTGTTTCAAGAGAAGGTGATGTTATCGACAGCTACGTTAAATACGCAACCGCTGATACTTTATTAAGAGTAAAATTAACTGATACAACCTCTCTTCTTGGAAAAGGTGTTACTATTGTTGAAACAAATCAAACATATTTAGATGAAGATGGTGATTCTTATGTTACTTTCCAAATGCCTGCAAGAAATATTACTCTAGCAGCAGTTACAGAAATTAACTATGTTCCATTTGAAATTAATTTAGAACAAGCTCCTCACACTACTGTTACTGCTTATACATTAACTGAAGATGATACTTATCAAGAATTAGAAGAATTAAAAGCAGTTCCATATGAAACAGTTTACTTAAGTTTTGAAACTAGTGATGAAAATTACAAAGTTACAGAGGTAAGTGGAACTTATGGAAGTTATTCTAGTAGTTTATCAATTAGAGAAGATTCACAAACTGGTTATAGATATTTCACTATGCCAAATGGAGATGATATCACTATTACTGTTGTTGAATCTGCTAAACAAAGTATTACTTTAAGTAATTCTGAACACGTTTCATTATCTTTATTTAATAAAGTAGATGAACAATATGTTGAAACAACAGGTGGATTTTATGGAGATGAATTGTATTTAAAGGCTACAATTAGTGATCCTTCATACTCCATTCAAACTATATCTGCTACTTATAATAGAGTTGGTTCTGATTCTACTTCTAATATTTCATTAACATTAGAAGATGACGGATATTATAGATTCACAATTCCAAGTAATAGCGAAAATATTCAAATTACTGTCAATGAATTAGATGCAACAAAATATCAAGACTACTCTTTTGTTGGAGATTATGCAGGAGCAAATATATATACATCGAGTGGCTCAAAAATTTTTAGTACTACTTCTACTTCTTCATATTATATAAGTTTAAGTGCAGATGGTTCATTTAGCTTTCGTGGCCAAAATACTAGATACATTCAATCAATTGAAGGTGATCAAGAAACTGGTATCATTACAGATACAACCGGAAGAAAAGTCGGAGCTTATTCGGCAAATGTATTTGTTTCTCATTATAGTTTAAGTTCAGATGTCACAAGCACTAATGATTTTGCTGTTATGGCTAAAAAAGAGGCTGATAGTGATACATTAAAAATTAATTATTCATTAGTTCCTCTTGCAGGAGAAAGTAGAGCATTCCACTACTTTGTTCAAATTTATAGAAACGATATTTTATTAGATTGTATTTATTTAGATATAACAAATAAAGATTCTAATCAAAGCGTTTTCCATTTAAAAGATATTAGATTTGTTGATACTGAAACAAATAGTGATATATTAGATGCTTCATCATCAACTGCTGTTTATCAAGTATATGAAGGTGATACTCTTCTTGGAACCGTATCAAATGTTGGTGAAACCTTCACTCTAGCACAATAGGAGGACAAATATATGAAAAAATATAGAAAATTATTTGTTTTATTACCAATTTTACTTGGTTTAAGTATTACTTCTTGTGGTGATCCAAACCCAAGCGCCACTTCAAGTCAAGGTACTCAAACAAGTGAAACAACTGACAAAACAACAATAAGTGATGAAACAACAAGTGATACAACTTTAGATAGTACTTCTGATACTACTTCAGAAACAACTTCTGATACTACTTCAGAAACAACAAGTGATACAACAAGTGATTCTTCAACAACTAGTGATGAGACAACTAGTATAGTTGTAAATGAATACTCAATTAGTGTTGTACCAAGTGATGATATCGAAGTTAGTGTTGAAAGTAAGGCTCAAGAAGGACAAGTAATTACAGTTAGTTTAACTTATGACACAAAAGATATTACTATTTTAAAAGTATTAGCTAATAGTGTTGAATGTGGTAAGAGAAGTCAAAATGAGTACTATTTTGAAATGCCTGATCAAAATGTCATTATCAGCGTTCAATACAGAAATAATAATGAATATCACAAAATTTCAATGCCTGTAGCAACATCACAAGCTATAACTTTAACTGATATTGATATCAATCAAACATTTAAAGAAGGTAGCACTATTAAAACACGTGTTTCTGTTGCTCCTGGATTTAACTTCCATGGTAAATTAAAGGCAACTGTTGGATTAAGTGGATTTAATCCATATGATTTAGATATTGCAACTGAAGTAATCGATAATGAGACATACTATTCATTTGTAATGCCTGATGATGATGTAACTATTACAGCAGAAACAACTAGAGCAAACTTTAAGGTAAGTTATTCTGAAGATGATTCAAATCTTATTCAATCTATTAGACAACTTAAAGTTGGAGCTGATTATGATGTTAATGTAAATGATGACTTTATTGAATTTGGAGCAACTGTTACTGTATCTTTAAAAAATACAGATACATTAAAAGCAGAAAGTCTTACAATTCCTCAATTAAAGACAACATTTGATGATTTAAGTAATATTGAATTTACTATGCCAGCTATGAATATTACTTTTGAAGTAAATTCAACAGATTACTTAAGAGATTTAATTGCTGTAAATTCAGAACACTTAACACTATCTTTCTACACTACTGAAGATAATATTACATATACTCCAGTTACAGGTGCTGTATATGATGAATATGTCTATGTAAAAGTTGATGGATTAAGTGAAGATATTGATATTTTATCTTTAGAAGCAACTTATTCTGGAAATGAAACTATTAATTTATTAGATAGTGAATATAAATATGATGACACTTATTATAGATTTAAGATGCCACTTGAAGATGATTTAGGTGTCACAGTTACAGTTGTTGAAAAAGATTTAACTAAATTTGCTGATGCTCCATTCCTTGGAACATATTTAGGAAGAAATATTTATAGAGGTTCGACTACTGAAGCAGCATTAAGTAGAGATTCTTATAAAGCAGTAATTGATGGATCTGGTATCTTTAACTTAAAAGAAGGTATTATCTTAGATAGTTATGATGATGAAACAAAGACAATGACTGGTCATAGTCAAGACTCTTATAGCTCATCAGAAGAATACACCATTAAATATACTGATAAACTATTATTCTCATCATTTAATTTATATTTAGATAGTGATATAGGCTATGACAATATCTATGCAGTTAAGAAAGAAAATGAAAGCGACAGCGATGATTCTTACACTGTTACATATGAAGTTATCTCTTCAAAAGCAACAGTTGTTCAATACTATAAAGATGGACAACCATATGTTGGAGCATTTGTTGATGCTGCAAATGATAAAGCTTATTTAAATGTTAGATTTGATCTATTAAATGATACAACATCTATCATTGACACAATGGCTGAATATGAAATATATGATTTAGATACAAATCAAGTAGTTGCTCATGTTACTTCTACTGGAACTGGTGGTAGTTCAAACCGTGTATTCTTAGATGGACTTCAAGGAACATATACTGGAGATAGAGGAAACTTAACTCTTGATGGAAACGGAAGTGCTACATTAGGTGAAACTTCTTATTCTTATACTGTAAACGAGCAAGGTAATGTTGTTCTTACATTAGGTGGTACAACAATTACTCTTAGCTTAGATACTGAATTAAATACTTATACAGTTATCTCAGAACAAGAAGCTGAAAACGATTACCAAGGATTTACATTCTCTGGTACATTTAATGATAACTGGGGTGATCCAAATTCTATTTCTATTAAATTTACAACTGCTACAAATTGTGAATTAAAAGTTGGTATGTTTATTCCAAATGGTAGTTGGCCTGATGATGCAGTTCAAACTTATCAAATTGATGAAGTAACAGGTATTATTACTATTAATACATATAATGAAAGTGGTAATCCAATTACTCTTACTTTAACTCCAAACGAAGATAAAACTGTATTAACTATTAATGAAAATATTAGTAGTTTCTACACAACTGCAGGTTGTCAAATTACAAAAGAATAAATAAAATTCTAAACAAAATAAAAACCCCGACTTATTTAGTCGGGGTTTTTGCTATATATAAAGTATAAAGCAAAACTAGATTATTTATTCAACTTCAGATGTAAAAATCTTAGTTAAATCTTTATATATTTTTTCACTAGAGAACATCATAATTCTATCTCCTGGGAATATTGTTGTTTCACCATTTGGAACTATTAGTTCATTGCCGTGATATATAGCAATTAATAATGCTGATTTTGGTAAGTTTAAATCTTTTACCATTTTACCAGCAGCAAAAGATTTTTCATTACATTGAAGTTGAATAATACTATGATCTCCCTTGCTTAATTTTAGTAATGTCATAAAGTTTTTCATAGACATCTCTTCAACCACAATATGTCCAATAATATCTGCTTGGTTAATTGCAGCATCTACACCCATTCCAATATTAAAAAGCCATGCATTATTTGGATCATTTACTCTTCCAACAACTCTTGGAGATTGAAATTCAAACTTAGCAATTGTTGCACAAACAAGATTTACTTCATCTCTTCCAGTAACACATGCAACTACATCTGCATCTTCAAGTTTAATTGCTGCTAAAATATTTGGATCTGTTGCATCACCTAAACAAATATGTTCGCTACCAAATTTTTTCTCTAATTTTTCTATTTTTCTTCTATCACTATCAATAACAATAAAGTCACATTTATTTTTCTTTAATAAGTCGGCCATATATGAACCAACTTGACCACCGCCAATAATAACTACAAACATATATAACCTCCTTAAATTCCAAGTGCAATTTTAAGTTTTCTTTTACTATCAGTTTTTGTAACTATATATAAAATATCACCTTTTTTTATGACACTATCTTTATTAACAATAATAGCTTGACTATCTCTTAAAATTGCAATTACTTTAAATTCATTTTCTAAATCAATATCAGAAACTAAATAACCATCAATATTCATCGAAGCAGTAATTCTTACTATTTCTCCACTTAAATCTTTTCCAAGAAGAGCAACACTATCCATCATATTATAAGATAAAAGTTCAATAGCTCTTGATATCATATAACCCGTAGTTGAAACAGTTTTAATACCTAAAGCTTCAAATACTTTTGCTTTTTTAGGATTATATAATCTTGCAATTACATGTTTAATAAAATATGTGTCTTTTCCAATTTTTGCAGCAACTGCATTTATTTCATCATTTCCAGTTGCACAAACTAGAGCATCAGCATATTCTATTTCAGCATCTTCTAATACTTTTTTATCATAACCATTACCAATTACGCAGTTACCATTAAAATCACTACCTAATCTATAAAAAGCTTCTGGATCTTTATCAATAATAGAGATTGTATTACCTCTTTTATAAAGTTCTAAAGCAAGTCCAGCACCTAACTTACCACAACCAACAATTACAACTCTCATATTATTTATCTCCTTTCTTTGAAGTAGTTAAATCTATTTCTTTTATCTTTTTATTTTTCTCTTTCTTTTTATTAATTATATATTTTCTTAATTCTTCTACTAAAATTATTATAAATGGGAAAGTCAAAATAATTAACCAAATTTTATAATCTGTAATAACATTTGTTTCAAATACATCGGTATTTAAGAATGGAACAAATATTACAACCATTAATAATGCAACTTCAAAAATAATGCCAACTATTAATTCTTTATTGCTAAATATACCTAATTTAAATATACTTTGATCTTTACTACGACAATTTAATCCCATACCAATTTGACAGAATATAATACTAGCAAGTACAACACTAGTAGAAGACATCCAAATCTCTGGATGATTTAATTGATTATATAATTCAAATGGAATTCCATGATCAATAGAATAGAATAATAAATACATAAAGTATGCAAATACACATAATATTGAAGTTTGAATTCCTAAATAAACTGCATTTAAATAAAATTTAGCATCAATTAAGTGATCACTTTGCTTTCTTGGTGGTTTATCCATAATATTGCTACTTGGTTTTTCACTACCTAAAGCAAGAGCAGGCAACATATCTGTTCCAATATCAATAATTAAGATTTCAAGTATTGTTAACATTGGAGGTATAAAGTTTAATGTTAAAAGTGGTAATAAGAAAGGAATTGCTTCTGGTACATTACTATTAATAATATAAGTCATAAACTTTTTAATATTTTCAAATACTGCTCTACCCTCTTTAATTGCTTTTACAATAGAAGCAAAATTATCATCAGTTAAAATCATATCAGCTGCTTCTTTTGCAACATCTGTTCCAGCAATACCCATAGCAATACCAATATCTGCTTTTTTTAGTGCTGGAGCATCATTAACTCCATCACCAGTTACCGCAACTATTTCACCAAGTTCTTGTAAAGCACTAACAATACGATATTTTTGATCTGGTGCCATTCTAGCAAATATAATTTCACCTTTTAAATATTGTTTTAAAGTATCATCATCAATATTATTTAATTCTTGACCAGAGATAACCTTAATATTATCTCCTTTTGTTATGCCAATTTTCTTTGCAATAGCAAGTGCAGTAAGAGAATAATCTCCAGTAATCATAATAACTTTGATTCCAGCTTTATGACATTCAGCAATTGCTTCTTTTACTCCTTCTCTTGGAGGATCTTGCATTGCTTGTAAGCCTAAAAAGACCATATCTTTTTCAATTATATCTGGAGTATAAGCACTTAATGCTAAAGGTAGAGATTTATCATTTTTACTTAATAAACGACAAGCCATAGCTAAAACTCTTAAACCATTTCTAGCATACTCATCATTTTGTTTCATAATAGTATCTATATCTTGTTTTGTTATTTCTCTATATTTTCCATTTTCATAAATATATTTACATTTATCTAATATTTCTTTTGGACTACCTTTGGTAAATGATATTCTTTGACATGATTTATATTCTTCTTCTAATTGATGAATTGTTGTCATCATTTTTCTAGTAGAGTCAAAAGATAGTTCTCTAATTTTTGGAGTAATTCTTAATTGGTTTTCTGGATTTAATAAACCTTTTTCACTAACAACACCTAAACAAGCCTCTGTAGGATCTCCAAGTACTTTAAATCTTCCATCATCATCTTTTATAACTTTAGCATTACTACATAAAGCACCACACATTAAGACAAGTTTTAAATTTTCATTATTTAATGCTGTTACTTGATTATTATCTTTATCTAATATTTTTCCTTTAAATGAATATCCTTCTCCAGTTACTTCTAATTCTTTATTTAAAAGATAAATATATTTAACTGTCATTTCATTCTTAGTTAGTGTACCTGTTTTATCACTACAAATAACACTAGTTGAACCAAGAGTTTCAGCACTAGATAGGTTTTTAACTAATGCTCCTTCTTTAGCAAGTCTTTGGACTGCTTTTGCTAAAGAAAGAGATACAGTAGGACTTAATCCCTCTGGAATAAAAGCAACTACCATACCTAAAGCAATAACAAATTGATTTAAATATAAATTAGGATTATCAAATCCTTCATCAATACCATTTATTACAATACCTAAAATTAAAACAACTAATCCAACAAGTAAAGCAACTTTAGCAATAATTTTTATAACATGTTCTATTTCAACTTCTAAAGGACTCTTTTTTGGTTTTATTTCTTGAGTTAATGAAGCAATTTTTCCAAACTCTGTATTCATTCCAGTTGCAAAAACAGCACATCTAGCACTACCAGTAGAAACACTTGTTCCTGCATAAACAAAGTTTTTAACTCTAATACTGCTTTCAGCTTCTTCTTTTAACGACTCACTTAATTTTCTTGAAGGAGTAGCCTCTCCATCTAAAGCACTTTGATTACATGTAAAATCATTACAGTTTAATATTCTTGCATCAGCAGATATTTTATCTCCTTCATTTAAGACAACTATATCTCCAGGTACTAAATCTTTAGCTTCAATTTGAGTTTCTTCACCATTTCTAATAACTCTTGCATAAGTAGGTAACATTTTAGATAAAGCATCAGTAGATTTATTTGCTTTAAATTGTTGAATAAAAGAAAATACACCATTTATGATATTAACCATAAATATTGCAATACCTAAATATAACATTCCAGGATCTTTTAAAGGTCCAATACTAGATGATGTTTCTTCAGCAATAAAACAAGAAATAATAGATATAGTTCCAGCAATCCATAATAAAATTGCCATCATAGAAATAAAGTTTTTAAAAAACATTATAAAAACATTATTTTTCTTTTTCTTAGCAATTTCATTTAAACCAAATTGATTTAATCTTTTATTTGCTTCTTCTTGACTAAGACCATGAGCAGAAGTTTCAAGTTGCTCATATATTTGTCTTGATGTCGCTTTATATAACTTTGATAAATCTTCTATCCTGTCCATAAAAGTAATACTCTAATATCGTATAAGATTATTAATTTTAAATCAATACTTATTGCAAACCACTTATAAATAAGTGGTTTAAATACTGATTATTAACATTATAAACTTTATGAATTATAATTTTTTTATGGATGAAATAAAAGAGTTACAAACTTTAATTAATAATGCTAAAAAAATAGTCTTTTTTGGAGGAGCTGGAGTATCTACTGAAAGTGGTATACCAGATTTTAGAAGCGAAAAAGGATTATATAAATTAAAATCTAAATATGGTGTTCCATATGAGACAATACTATCTCATGATTATTATGAAAATAATACTCTAACTTTTTTTAAATTTTATCGAGAATTTATGATAAATACCACTGCTCAACCAAATCAAGCACATAAATATCTAGCTAAATTAGAAAAAAGAAAAGACTTATGGATAATTACTCAAAACATTGATGGATTACATCAATTAGCTGGTAGTAAAAACATTATAGAATTACATGGTTCAATTCATAGAAATTATTGCGAAAAGTGCATGAAATTATATTCTTTAGATGAAATACTAAAAAAAGATATTATTCCAAAGTGCGATAAATGCGGAGGAATAATAAAACCAGATGTAGTTTTATATCAAGAGCCACTAGATGAAAGAGTTATAACTAAAGCAATTATTAAAATTCAAGAAGCAGATCTATTAATTGTTGCTGGAACAAGTCTAAATGTATTTCCTGCTGCAGGACTTATAAACTATTTTTTTGGAAATAATATTGTTTTAATTAATAAAGATAAATTAAATATAACTAAAAAAATAAAACTACAAATAAATAAGCCAATAGGCGAACTATTTTCAAGTTTAAATTAAAAAGGTTGCAAATCTTAATTATTTTTTATAAAATAAGGCAATGAAGAAAGTTAAAGAAACATCAAAAAATTTAGAAAAAAAGAATATAATTACAAACGCTTTTTTTAAATTATTATCTCAAAAAAGATTAGTATCTAGAATTAGTATTAAAGAAATAACAGATCTAGCTCATATAAATAGAAGTACTTTTTATTCATATTTTAAAAATATAAACGAAATTCTTGATTATTGGGCAAATGATGTCTATGTTACTCTTGATAATATTGAATTAGAACCGAACAAGGAATCTATTAAAAATTATTTTACTTATATTTTTAATATTGTTGATAACAACGAACAAAGATTAAGAAACATGTTAGTATCTGATGATTTTTCGTTTATGTGTTTAAAATTTATAAAACATATAAGAAAAAGAATCGACCAATTATCAATTAATGAAAAAGTAAAAACAAAACTACATATTCTAATCGAAGGTTATTTTATTGAACTAATTTCAGATTTTAAACATAAAGTAGTCGGAAATGTCGATACTTTGAGAGATATTGCTTTTGAAGTATTAGATAAAATTTTAAACGAGATTAAAACCATATAATACTTAATTAAATAAAATAAAAAGACGATGAAGATTAATCTTCTTCATCGTCTATTTTTTTATCTTTTAAGACTTCAAGCATTTCACTATGATAGTTAATTCTATCAAGATTTAGTCTTTTTTCTAAACCGACTTCATTAAACATTTCATCAATTAAGTAAATACAACGTTTAATACTTAGTTTAGATTTTACTTTAATACTTAATGGTATATCTTTAAAAGTTTTTATATTAGACATATCATCAATTGGAATTTTAGAATCCTTAAAGTTTTCTGGATTTAAAGCTAAATATACTCTTAATCCTTTTAATGTAAATGTAATTTTTGCATATCTAACTTTATTATATCTAAATGATTCACCACTATTTGAATATCTTGGTATTACTCCATAACAAATTAATTCATGTTTAATCTCATTATACATTTTAATTTGTTCTTCACTGGCACCAAGAAGTCTATCATATAATGATAATCTAGGATATACTTTTTTATTATCATTTACTTCAATATTTATATCTTTATTTACGTCTTCTTTTACTTCTACATTTGCTTCTTCTTTAGCATCTAAAACTTCTTCTTTTACTTCAGTATTTTCATTATTATGCTCTTCTATAACTTCATTAGAAACATCATTTTCTTGAGGAATTTCTTCTTCTTTTTGAGGTTCTATATATGGAGGTTCACTAATAACAGTAGAACTTCCTAAATCAATATTTTCAAGAACAAGAGTTCTATATACTGTATCAAAGAAGTTAGAATTATCTGTAAATGCTTTATTAATTAAGATATTTCTTCTCTCTTCATAAGCATTTTGATATTTACCAACATAGTAGTAATAAAATATCAACATACTAATAGCTAAAAATACGGTTAATATTCCAACACTACTATTAAAATATGAAATAATACTACCTAAGAATAATGAATTAAATCCAGTATACTCACCAACAATATCTTCATATAATAAATTACTTTCAAGAGTCATAGATGCATTATTAACATCACCTCTAAAAGTATATAAATTATTACCATCCTCATCTGTTGTAATACTAATTAAACGATGAACATAAGTAACATTATTTGCTTTAAATGCATATATATTAAAT
>JADIMN010000018.1 GCA_017694735.1 Candidatus Alectryobacillus merdavium | reverse complement strand
ATTTTAAATATTAAAATTAGTGATGATAGTAATTTTTTATCTCCGTTTTATTATGATAAGCCAATTATTAGTGATGAACTTGGAGACTTTATTTTAAAACATAGAACTATATTATTATGGAAAGATGGAGTTAGTATTCACTTAATTAGTAATAATATAAATGATGATAAAAAAGAAATTTATCCTGATGCTATAAGATCATATTTTGAACAATTATTAATAAGTGGTAAAAGAAGACAAAAAAGAAATTATGTTTTATCTATTATTTTATTTTTAATTGGAGTACTTATTTTTTCTTTATTATTTATATTAGATTATTTAATAGGTGATTCTTTAGGAATGTGGAGTGAAGTAATAGATGTTATTGCTTGGGTGTTTATATGGGAAGCAGTTGATATAAGTATTATAGAAAGACTTGAAAATACATCTAATGTAATAATTGCTAAGAATTTAGTTAATAGTAAGATAGTATTTATAAATGAAGATATTAATACTTAAAAAATATGTAATTTTGTATAAATATTTGCTAAAAGTGGTTAAAAATAATGTATAGAATAAAAATTTACTTAATTGATATTAATAAAAATATTGTTTCTTCTTGGAAGAGAGAATTTTTAAATGTTGAAGATGTAATTATTAAATTTGAAGATTTAAAATCGTTTTTAGATAGTAATATTAATGATATTAAAGCAATAGTATCTCCAGGAAACTCATATGGAATAATGAATGGAGGTTTTGACTTAGCACTTACTAATTACTTTGGAAATCAATTATCTAATAATGTATCTAAATATATAAAAGAACATTTCTATCCATATCAAAGTGTAGGTAGTAGCTTTATTATAGATATTCAAAATTATAAAAATATTAAGTTAATACATACTCCAACTATGATTGTTCCAAGTACTATTTTTGATGAAAAAATAATTTATAATTGTATGTATAATACATTAATGTGTGCATTTAATAATAATATAACAAGTATTGTTATTCCTGCTTTTGGTGGAGCAACTGGAGGAGTAGATCCTAAAGTAATAGCAAGAGAGATGAGACTAGCATATAATGATTTTATTAAATACGTGTATTAAAACTTAAATTAATAGATTAAAATATATTTGGTAATATTAAGGGGTTATATATGGAAGAAGTTAATAAAATATTTGAAACTGTATTAGAACAAGATGAACAAATTTTAATGTCTTTTAAACCAAATAAGAAAAGAATGTTATTATTTACTTTCTTAATTAGTAAGATATTTTTATTTTTACTATCAATATTTTTAATTGTATTTGGTGTTGTATATTATTTTAATGGTAGTGGTTCAACTTATGAAGATTGGGTTAGTGGAGTTGGAGTTAGTATTGGATTTGGTTTGCTCTTATTATTAGTTAGTGTTCTTTATACTTTAGTTCCAATATTAATGTATAAGAAAACCTATTATATAGTAACTAATAAAAAGATTGTTATAAGAACTGGTATTATTGGAATAGATTATAAAACATTAGATATTGATTTTATTGGATCTGTTAATGTTAATGTAAGCTTATACGATAAGATGATGGGAAAAAATGTAACTGGAACAATTTCATTTGCTTCTAGTAGTGCTCCGATAGTTAATAATCAATATGGTATAGGTGGATTTAACTTTGCTTATATAGAAAACCCATACGAATCGTATAAAAAGATAAAAGAAATAATTAAAGAAATTAAAGAAAACAACTAAATATAAATTAAAGAGTGTTTCGCACTCTTTTTTTATATTTTGTAGTAGTTTTTTATATTATAAATTTATATAGAATTGACAATTTTTTGTATATAAATATGTACACTTTAAATATTTTTAATTTTTAACAAAAAATGATGTTTTTGGTCGATTTTGAAAATATTTTTACAATTTTTATGCGAAAAAACGGAAAAAGTGGGATTTTAAAATTTTAATTTTCACAAAAAAATTTAAAAAAATGACAATTTTTGTTTACAGATTATTCAACTAGTTATAAAATAAATTTAAATATCAAAATTGAGGAGATTTTTTATGCGAAAAAACAAATTATTGATTTCTACTTTATTACCAGTAGCAGCATTCGTATCTGTAGTTGGTGCTGGTTATTCTGCTTGGTACTTCCAAGGCACTTCAGAAGCTTCTGGTACTGCTAATATTACAGTTACTCCAGTTGTTGCTGGTGGTGGAATTGCAGTATCTTCATCTGATCATGGACTTACATTAGATCAAAATTCTAATGATCTTAATCCTAGTGGAACTGGTATTACTTGGAAAGATATTACTCTTACATATACTGCTGATGATGCAGCAGTTACTGGAGGTAGCGCTGTTGGTACAGGTACAATTTCTTGGACTGTTACAACTCCAGCAAATTTTGAAATCTATGTTAATATTACAAAATCAGGTACATGGACAATTGCTGATCTTTATGCAGATGAAACATTTCCATTAAATAAAGCTACTCTTGGATTGTCATATAAAGCTGAACCAACAAATTATACTCAGTGGAAAGCTATGAAAGAGGCATTAGACGGTAAGACAATTACTGTTGAATTTGCAGTTACATACAATTACAACTAATTCAATATTTTAAATTAATTTAGTTAATAAACATGATTAAGAGCAAATTACTTAAGGTAGTTATACTACCTATGTGTTTTTTCTCTTTATGTGTTGGTGTTGGCTATTCAGCTTTCTATTTTGCAAGTGGCAACACTAGTGATAGTGTTAATACACAAATAGAAGTAGAAGACTATGTAGAGCTAGGCGATCTCTCTATTATGTCTTCTACAACTGGTAGTGCTGAAAAACCTGATTTAGGTTATATAAAAATAGTATTTGACCAAGATAATATTGCTCTTACAGGTCAATACAAAGTTACATACAGTAATGATAAATATTATGAAACATTACAATTTCTATATGAAATTCATGTTAATGATTATTTAAATCAATATGTAAATGTTGAAAATCATACTGAAATATCATCAACATATATAGAAAATGGACAAACTTATAATGTTTATAATGGTACTTTTGCAGAAAATGGTACTGATTTTTCAAGTACGCAATTAAGTTTTACATATATAAGTGACTTTGCTTTTTCATATAAAGAAAATCATGTTTTAGATTCTATAGATAAATATAAAGCTTATTTTAAGTTTTTAAAAGATCAAACTTTTCCATTAATAAAAATAAAATTTAAGGTAATATCAAATGGCTAATAGAAAAGGATTTTATATATTTCTCACTTCCATATTATGTTTAGTTGCTGTTATATTTTCAGTTACTTTTGCATACTCATATTTTGTCTTTGATACTAGAGAAAGTGAAGATGAACCTCAAGTATTAGTCGATGATATATATGAAAATTATAATTTAACTAGTGAAGGAACTCTTCAAGAAGACTTATATACTGTTTATTTTATGGCACAACCAATTGTTGCCAATACAAGTGATCCAATTAATCAAAAACCAAGAACTAATTTATCTACAACTAGAAATAGTGGTTCAGCTGTTTATAATACAACTTATGGTAGTGGTGGTAAATATGATGGATTTTTTGAAAAATCTACAACAATTAATTCTAGTGATCCAGAATTAGGAAATACTTCTGTTACTACTTCATCTGCTACTGTTGTTAATGAAGAAATTTATTATTTAAAGAAAGCAGAGAATGTTTTCCAAGGATTGACTACTGACTTATTAGATGCAATTGGTAGACCTTTATGTTATAAGGCAGACGATGGCGGTTGGAACGGTGCTATTGATTCAAATTATTCTAACTCTACTTACGATTTAACATTTGTTGGATGGAGCAATAATAAAAAAGTCGCTTCTACTGATGGGTACGCTTCACAAGCTGATTTTCATATTGTTGATAAAAGAACCCCTTTATCAGTTTATGATACGGCAGATGATGGAAGTGATACTAATACGGCAGATGATGGAAGTGGTACTAATGATAATATAATTTATTTGTATGCTATATATACTTCTGGAAAAGATTATTCTAAAACAGGTGATTATCCAGATAGGCAAGATAGATACGACGCAGTTAATGTTAGGATGTATGATAAAGGAAATACTGACGCTTCAGGTAAGACTGATTTTTGGCCTACAAGAGAAGTTACTAGCGATGGACGAGAATATTTTGCATTCAAAAATTTAAGTATAACAGATGAACAAATTAATCAAAACTTGAGCTTTGGTATAAGTGCTGCCCCAGTAAATGATAATGGTTGGGATAATAATTGGCTTAATGCTGGTGGTGGAGAAAACGATCCTAAAAGATATGGTGTTGATTGGGGAATTAGTAATGCTGGACACTATAATATTTATGTTTTTGTATTTTGTGATAGAGATTATTATGATGGAAAGGGTAATCGTAGCGCCGATGGGTGGGATAATTCGGTTTTAGTAGATGATTTAGCTAAAGAATATAATAGTTGGCCTAATTCTAATACACTAAAAAATTTTTTAAGTGATAAAAATATTATTTACAGCGGTACATCCGGAGGCTTAATTGATTATGATAAGGAAAGGGATGGAGACCCACAATATGAATTTCCTTGGTTTTATTATTTTGGACCACAAAAGCATCAGGGTGGCTTTTATTTCTATGTCGAAAGAATATATGAATTTAAGATGCTTGGTGGTAATAAAGAAACATTTAATTACGATAATACATCATTAAATTACTTCTTTGACCAAGATGGTAGTAATACTAAATTTGAAGCTCATAACGTTTTCTTTAATAATATGGGAATAGAGTATACATATCCTTTTGAAGATGGTTCTACTTTAACAACAACTCATGGTGTTTTTGGTGTTGTTCACGAAAAGACATTTCCTAAATATCCTATTGTGTTAGGAGGAAACGCTGCGAATTATTTAAAGGAAGCCGTCGAAGGAAAAGATTATACATTAAGTGAGGGTTCTACTCATAGTGCTGATTTAGATGGTAAGTTATTTAAAATGACTTTTACGGGATATTATGATTTTAAAATCAATGTTGAGTATTCATCAGATGGTACAATATCCAAAGTAATTTTAGATATTGATGTTAGACATAGTTATATGTTTATTAAAATAACCGATAAAGATTTAGTGGATAGAAATGATGATATGTTTATTATTCACAATGATTTTGATGCCAATCATCAAAGACTAAATAAAGATGGTACTACTATTACAAGATTATTATTTGATAGCATTGGTATCTCTACTAATAACTATATAAGTGGTGATTGGCAATTTAATCAATATTTTCAATATAGTGGAGGTAACTGGATAAAACTATCCACTCCAAGAGTTGTAACATTAAATCAAATTGTAAATATGCTTAAGGATGAAGGATTAAATCTAACATCTCATTTAACAAAAAATGTTATACCTAGATCAACGATTTTAGATCCTGAATCTCCATATTTAGTTAGTAAATCTTACCTATGGTATGTTAGCTAAGGAGGTATAGTTTTATGAGTAAAAATGATATTTTAGGAATTATAATCATAAGCGTTGTTATTCTCTTATTTGTTCTTGTTTATATATTATTATTTAGAAATATATCAAAGTATAAATGTTCTTTAGTTAGAAAAAAAGAAGAAGATATTGATATATTAGATGATATATTACAAGATTTTGATAAGTTTAAAATTTCTAATATTAATCGATTACAAAAAGGTAAAAGAAAATATTCCTCCTATAAAGATTATGTTGAAGGAAAGAAAGTAAATGATAAAAGAAGCAATGCAATTTATACATCAATCTCTTTTGTTATAGCCTTAGCTTTTGTTGCATTAGTTGGTTTTTCATTAAGTTTAAGATCTAATAATGAACAAGTATTTATTGGAGATAGTGCCTTACTTGTTATTAAAACTGATTCAATGAGTACTAAAAATGAAGAAAACGAATATTTATTTGATGAAGATTATGATAATGTAGATAATCAATTTCCAGCTAATAGCTTAATTAGTATTAAAAAAACAGAAGAAAAAGATATTAAATTATTTAATAT
>JADIMN010000168.1 GCA_017694735.1 Candidatus Alectryobacillus merdavium | reverse complement strand
ATATTTCATAATAAATCCAAAGTATACAAAAAATAATTAATCTTAACCAAAACGAAATACAAATAAAGCTGGATACATAAAATAAAATTATAACTAGCGCCATTTTTTATGTCCTTTTTTAAAAAATTTTTAAAACTTTAAAAAACTTTTGACATAGGACAAAATATTTTATAAAATTATAACAGTTGAACAACTATTCAACTATATAAAGGAGATTTTTATGTCTTTAAATGAAAACTTAATAATTACAAAAAAGAAATTAGATAACTTTGATAAGATTTCAACAATGGGAAATTTCTTTTCTAATTTTAAAGATCCGACAAGATTAAAAATAATCTATGCATTAAGAAATCAAAGATTATGTGGTAAGGATTTAGTTGATTTATTAAATATAACAAAATCAAATTTAAGTCATCAATTAACAATATTAAAGCTAAATAAAATTATTAAATGGGAAAAAATCGGAGTAAATGTTTATTACACTCTAGATGATGAGCATGTTGAAAACATTTTAGATACTGCATATGATCATTTATTTAATGAGGAGGACAAATTTTTATGATTTTAAATTATTTGTTTGAAGGAATTGATTGCATTGCGTGTGCTTCAAAATTGGAAGATAAAATTAAAAAAATAAACGGAGTAAATTCAATAAATATTAATTATTTTTTATCTACGTTTGATATAGATGTTAATGATATGGATGTTATGAAAAATGTAATTAAAGTTTGTGATAAATTTGAGGAAGGAGTTACATTAATTTCTTGCAACTAATATGAAAAAAGTTATTAAATATTTAAAATATGGCGTTTCTGCTATATTTATTATAATTTTTCTTACATTAAGTAACATCAATCCATATAATATACACTTTAATTTTTCTTATTTTAACTCACAACTAAATTACAACGATCCTTACTTATGGATAGTATTTTCAATAACAATAATTTTATATATATTACTTTCATACGATTTATTTATTAAATCTTTTAAAGCTATTAAAAATAAAGACTTCTTTAATGAAAACACTTTAATGGTACTTGCTAGTATAGGTGCATTAGTCATTGGAGAATTATCTGAAGGTTTAGCTGTTATTTTGTTATACAAAATAGGAGAAGAATTTGAAGATTATGCAGTTAGCAGATCCAAAAAAGAAATCTCTAGTTTAGTTAAATTAAAATCATATAAAGCAAGAATAAAAGAAAACGGAGAATATGTATTAAAAAATATTAATGATATTAAAATTAACGATAAAATTTATGTTTTTGCAGGTGAAAATGTTCCACTTGATATTAAATTATTATCTAATTCTGCTTCAATTGATCAAAAAGCATTAACAGGAGAATCTCTTCCAGTTGAAAAAATAAAAGATGAGGATGTATACTCTGGATCAATAAATCTTTCAAACACAATTGAAGGTTTAGTTATTAAAGAAAATAAAGATTCAACAATTTCTAGAATAATTAAATTAATTCAAGAAAGTACCGCAAATAAATCAAAAAACGAAAAATTTATCACTAAATTTGCAAGAATTTACACTCCAATTGTTATTATATTGTCATTTTTAGTATTTATAGTTGGAAGCTGTATTCCACCATTTAGTTGGAATGAATGGTTATATAGAGCAATTGAAATACTTGTAGTTTCATGTCCTTGCAGTATGGTAATTTCGATTCCTATTTCTTATATGTTAAGTATTGGAAAGTCTAGTAAAAATGGTATTTTAATAAAAGGTGGCAATTATTTAGATGTAATAAATAAATCAAAAACAATCGTTTTTGATAAAACCGGCACTCTTACAAAAGGAGAATTAAGCATAACTGATTATAAATTATTAAATGAATTTAGTGATGAAAACGAATTTTTATCAATAATTTATAACCTAGAGAAAAATTCAAACCATCCAATTGCAAAAGCAATTAAAAACTTTGTTAAAGAAAAACATATTAAAGAAATAAATCTAAATATAAAAGAAATAGCTGGAATTAAAATTGAAGCATACGATACATTAAATAATCACTATGAAATTGGAAATAAATCAATATTAAATGAAGAAGAAATTAATAAATTGGATATAGATTTAACAAAGACTAATGTAGTTGTATTAAAAAATAATAGATTAATTGGCTATATTTTATTTGAAGATACTTATAAGGATAACATTAAAGAAGATATACAACTATTATATAAATCAGGTTACAAAAATACTTATATATTAAGTGGAGATAATAAAAATATTGTAAGTAAAGTTGCAAATGATTTAGGTATTGCTAATTATTTTAGTGAATTACTACCAGAAGAAAAAGTAGAAAAAATAAAACTTCTTAAAGAAAGTGATACTTCTCTAACTTATGTTGGCGATGGAATTAATGATGCTCCAAGTCTTGCTCTTGCACCAATTGGAATTTCTATGGGTAAACTTGGAAGCGATGTTGCAATTCAATCAAGTGATGTTTCTATTCAAGATGATCGTATAAGTAAGATATCATTATTAAAAAACATTGCAAAATACAACTATTTTGTTGTAATGACAAACATTATTGTATCTATTTTAGTTAAAGTAGTAATAATGATTTTAGCAATAACTGGTATAGGAAATTTGTGGGTTGCTATATTTGCCGATGTTGGAATGTTAATACTTTGTTTACTAAATTCACTTACTATAACAATTTCCAAAAAATCAAAAAAGGCTTCAATAGACAAAATAAAAACTGTTAAGAGTTAAAACTCCTAACAGTTTTTTTATTTTAAAATTTTAAATAATTAAGCCAAATTCAATTAGACTAATTACAGATGCTAGACAAAAAGATAATTCAAAAGAGTCTTTCATATCTAATGACTCTCCATCCTCTATTATATCATCTATAAAATAATTAAATCTAAAACAGATACGATCATCACTATCATAAGCAGGATTTACTCTTAATAAAATCTTATCTTTCGGAAATACATGATTTGATTTTACACAATATAAAGGACTTGCTTCTACCTCTATTTTTTCAATCCAAAAGTCAGCATTTTCTTTTATTTCAATTGGGAATCTTTTAAAGATTCAATTTCTTGTTTCTTTTCTTTTGATAATGATGAAAATAAAAACATAAATCTCGTTATTGTGTCAATATTGACACTTTTTGTTGTTATATTAAATAATTACTATAACAACAAATTTCTTTTTAAATAAAAAACGGGATTTGCACCCGTTTCTTATTGTTTTTTTAAAACTAAAGAATTATTTTCATAATCTAATAAGTAAGCATCAACAGTGTTAATTTTATTAGCGAGAATTTCTTTAGCTAAAAACGTCTCGATTTCATTTTGAATAAACCTTTTAATTGGTCTAGCTCCAAAATCTTCATTATATGCAGAATCAATAATGTATTTTTTAACATTACTAGAAAATGAAACTGAATAATATTCCTGATTTAATCTATCTTTTAATTGTTTTAACATCTTATCAACAATCTTAATTTGTACATCTTTAGACAAATAATTAAAGTAGATAATTTCGTCAATTCTATTTAAAAATTCTGGTTTAAATTTTGCTCTAAGTAATTGATCTACTCTTTCTGGATGTCCTTCGAGTATTTCACTAGATCCAATATTTGATGTCATAATAATAATAGTATTTTTAAAATCAACAACGGTACCTTGAGAGTCTGTTAATCTTCCATCATCTAATATTTGTAATAATATATTAAATATTTGAGGATGTGCTTTTTCAATTTCATCAAACAATACGATTGAATAAGGATTTCTTTTAACTGGCTCAGTTAATTGTCCACCTTGATCAAAACCAACATATCCTGGTGGAGAACCAATTAACCTTGTAAAGGTAAAGTCTTCCATATATTCAGACATATCAAGTCTAATAATATTGTTTTCATTATCAAACAAAGCTTCCGCAAGTGCTTTTGCTACTTCAGTTTTACCAACACCAGTTGGTCCTAAAAATAGGAAGGAACCAATAGGTCTATTAGCATCTTGAATACCTGCTCTTTGTCTTAAAATAGCGTTAGATACAAGTTTAATTGCTTGATCTTGTCCAATAACTCTTTTTGATAATGTATCATATAAAGTTAAAACTTTTTCTTTATCACCTTTTAATAATTTACTAACTGGTATGCCAGTATTTTTAGAGACAATTTTTGCAATCTCATCTTCATCAACAACTTGCGAAATTATCTTTCCTTTTTTAGATTGAGATTCTAATTCATTTAATTTTTTAGTTAATTCTGGAATTTCTCCATATTGAATTTCACTAGCTCTTTTATAATTTTGATTCAATAAAACATTTGATAATTCAAATTTTCTTTGATCAATTTGTTTTTTCACATTATTTATTTCAGAAAAAATATTCTTTTCTTTTTTCCATTCTGAAATTAAGTCTTCGTTTTCTTTCTTTAAATCACTTAATTCTATTTCTAATTCTTCAAGTCGTTTTTTACTGCCGTCATCAACTTCTTTACTTAAAGCAACTTTTTCAATTTCCAATTGTCTAATTTTTCGATTTAATTCATCTAATTCAAAAGGCATTGATTCCATATCAACTCTAATACTAGCACATGCTTGATCAACTAAATCAATAGCCTTATCTGGTAAATATCTATTTGTAATATATCTATTTGATAAAGTTGCTGCACTTATTAATGCTCCATCAGTAATTTTTACTCCGTGGTGAGTTTCAAATCTTTCTTTTAATCCTCTTAAAATAGATATTGTATCTTCAACTGTTGGCTCTTTAATTTGAACCGTTTGAAAACGTCTGACTAAAGCTTTATCAGTTTCAAAATATTTTTTATATTCTTGTGTTGTTGTTGCACCAATACAATGTATTTCGCCTCTAGCCAACATTGGTTTTAACATATTAGAAGCATCTAAGGCTCCACTTGTTCTACCAGCACCTATAATAAGATGAATTTCATCAATAAATAAAATAATATTTCCGTTTGATTCTTTAATCTTATTTAAAACTTCTTTAAGTCTTTCTTCAAATTCACCTTGATATTTTGCTCCTGCAATTAAAGAACCCATATCAAGTTCAAAAATTTGTTTATTTCTTAAAGATGTTGGTACATCTTGGTTTTCTATTCTTTGTGCTAGTCCCTCAACAATAGCAGTTTTACCAACACCAGCTTCACCTGTTAAAATTACGTTATTTTTAGTTTTTCTTGCTAAAACTTCAATTACTTTTCTAATTTCTTCATCTCTACCAATAATTGGATCAATTTTGTTATTTTTAACATCTTCGTTAACTATTCTTCCATATTTATGGAAGCAATCTTCTTGTTGATTGTTAGTATT
>JADIMN010000167.1 GCA_017694735.1 Candidatus Alectryobacillus merdavium | reverse complement strand
CAATAACCTCAACAAACGCTTACAACGTCAAATCAATATTTCACTTTCTTGGTCTGATGAAGCCCTCAACAAATTGGCAAATGAAGGCTTTGACCCTAACTTCGGTGCTCGTCCACTTCGTAGATTGCTTTCCCATACTGTTGAAACTGAACTCAGTAAGGAAATCATCAAAGGCAATGTCAAAGATGGCGATACTGTAGATATTGATGTAAATGGTGATGATTTCACATTTAATCCAATCCGTAAAATGGAAGATTAATATATAAATATAAAGCCCCTGTTATTTTATATAGCAGGGGTTTTTGTTGTAAAAACAACGGAAATTAAATTGAAAATAAGATATAATCTATTCATTGCATAAAATGATATAGTATAATCTGCTCTAAAAGAACTAGAAAGAAGGAATATTTTTGCATAAATGGTTAATCGTTTATTCCAGCCTAACTGGCAACACAAAACAAATCGCTGAAGCTATGTATACTACATTTGCTGATGGTGAAGCGGATATTTTTTCTATCAAAGAAATAGATAAAATAAATCTCGATGATTATGATTATATCGCTGTGGGTTATTGGTTGACTCGTGGTGCACCTGATAAAACTGTTCAAGAATTTTTGACTACAATTAAACATAAAACAGTCATGTTATTTCAGACTCATGGCACAGAACCTGGCAGTGAACACGCTGTAACAGCATTTGCCCGTGCTGCTTATAAATTAGGCGAAGATTGTACTATACTAGGAACATTTTCCAGCCAAGGCAAGATAAATCCTGCGCTATTAGCTCGCCGTCAAAATAATACAGATAAAAATGACCCGCATGCAGCTACAGAACGCAATAAAAAACGCTGGGAAAGTGCAGCAAAACACCCCGATGAAAATGACATTCAAAGAGCGAAAGATTTTATCGCTGCTATGAAACATAAATTAGCATTAAGAGAAAAATATCTTAATAAATAAATCCCCGAAAGACTGAATGATTACATTCAGTCTTTTATATTTACCAGCAAAAAAAATTGTAAATATTTTTAAACCCTTTATTTATAAGCTTTTATCACGCTTTTTTACAAAAACAGAAAAAACCTTCATCACTTGGTAAAAATCAGCAAAACCTTGTCAAATAAATAAATTTAAGCTATACTAAATATACAAACCTTGATTTTACAAGGATAAACCATAACAATTTTTGTACGAATAAAGCAACACGCTTTGATTTTTATTGGCCAGCTTTAGCACAATAAACCATAACAATTTTTGTACGAATAAAGCGTTATTTTTCATGATAAATACATTTGTATTAAAGATAAACCATAACAATTTTTGTACGAATAAGTACACAGGTTAATTTTAATGCTAGCGTTGGCTCGGAGATAAACCATAGCAATTTTTGTACGAATACTAATAAAACTAGTGCGGAAGCTAAGAGGCTGGAGGCGATAAACCATAACAATTTTTGTACGAATACCTATTAATAATTGCTACATAATAACTATCTTTAATAGATAAACCATAACAATTCTTGTACGAATACTATATTTGAAGTTGATACAACGCTTCAACACTAAAAGATAAACCATAACAATTTTTGTACGATAACATACCTTTGCAACCCATAATAAATGTTGCTTCATAGGATAAACCCTAACAATTTTTGCAAATAACTAAAAAAGGCATAAAAAAACAGCATGAAATTCATGCTGCTTTTTTATTTTCATTATTTATTTTTATAACCAGCGATAATTTACAAAACCTGCTCCGCGGGAGTTCATTTCTCCTAAGCCTGTGCCTAATGACATATATGCCATTTTTTGTGCTATTTCATTATCTGCAACGCTTAGGCGAATTTTATCACCTAATAATTTTACATTTTTGTATTCTATCGAAATAGGAACTTTATTCAAAAACTCCATTGTTGTATATAATTGAAAATTCTCATCTATATTATCATTATTGAACAAATTCCATTTATTGGCTAGATTTATGCGTATGCGTCTTGCAAATTCTTCTTCACTCATCACACTTCGCCAATATCCTCTTTCATCTTTTACAATGAGCGGTGTTAAAGTATAAATGAATTCAATTATTTTTTTCGGCAGAATTCTAAAATCCACATTTAAACCTTTTATATATTTTGTATATGTATTTACACAAATTTGTTGAAAAAAATCCGCCATATTTTTATCTATCGTACGAATAGTCAAAGTGTAGATATTGCCTTTTTTATAAATCTTATCCGCTTCTACAGGATATAATAAATCGTAGCAATAATTTTTGTACGTATTTACTTCATGCAAAACAGATAGCTCACGCTTTTTTAAAAAGGCTCTATCGATAAAATCCGTAATTCTTGTCTGCACGCTATTTACTGGAATATCCTCCAATAAATACACTTTCATTCTTATTTGATATACTTCCATTTTCTTCCCCTTTATTTCTTCTCTTTATATTTTATTATTTCTAAAAATAGTTGACTTTACATTGCCCCAGCCCAAATCAGTCTTTTTGCCAATACCACAATACTGCGCAAATTCAGCAAGCATACATATAATTTTTTTCGCCATGATATTATGCCTTAAACCTAAAGAATAAATTCCCGTAAGTGCTGGCACTTTATTATCTTCATCGACTATCGGTTTTATATTAAAATCATAATCTATCACATATATTTGCTTTGCCAAATTTAAAGATAGATTTTGTTCCTGCAATACATTTTCACCTGCAAACAAATTCCATATACATATGAGATTTTCTAATAAATTTGTAAGCTGCGGCAAAACAGCATATTCATCATTACTGTAAAAAATCGTTGGTGTAACAAATTCTAAATCAATTTTCCTGCATCGGCAATCAGTAGTAAAGTATTTTTCCACTAACTGCCGATAAGTCGTACTATGAATATAATTCTTAGCTTGCACCCTTAAAACGATATCATACTGCTTTAAAAATATTTCTTCTGATAGCTTATCTCTAAAAACGTATAAGATATTTTCTGTTGCTTGTGTATCTAAACTAGCTATCTTCCAGATATACAAATTCTCTTCTTTAGAAAATACTATACTTTGCGTATACGGTTTTATTATCTGTGATGAAATCATATCCCTATAATCAATATCAACATAACTTAACAATAATTCATTCATAATCATGTTAAGCGGTTTTGTACTGCGTTCATTGCTTTTAAAATCTATCTGTATTTTTACTTCGAGTATTTTGAGCATATTATTCATCTTTATATATCTTGGCAACTCCCATAAGTATTGTATTTCCTTTGTATTTAGTAGCTTTTAAAGTTCTCGGCGATATCTTAGTATCTTTTATTCCATTATGTTTAGCGTCTTTTTGGTTAAAGTTCATATCTAATAAATCACGAATGAAATCGACTGCTTCTTCTTTTCTATCAGCCAATGCCATTACAAGCGTTTTCGTTAAAAATCCAGTATTACTACCAAGATAAATATTGCCACCATTTATTTCATCAAATAAATGTTCACATCTTTTACCAAAAGCACTTTTAAATATATCATTGACAAAATCAAAATAATTTTGCAGTACTCTAAGCAAATCATCTATAGAATTTATGCCGATTTCCTTTGTCATCGTTTTATCTATCTTTAATTGAAAATTAAATTTAGCTTTTGGCAAAATACATTCACGAAATACAGGCAATTCTTTTCCTACATCAACATCTTTATTTAACCCTAAATCAATTTTTTGCAATACTTCCATCGGTACAGCTTGATTTATATGTTCACTATCACCAACACTGATACCGCGCATTACACTGCAAACAGCATTAAACTGTTTAATTGGCTTGTTTTCTTTATTCACTAAGTTTAATTTATGCAATAATGCTACTTCTAAATTTGTAGCTTTTTTATTGATATCTTTATTAATATCATTTATCAAATACTTCTTTATTTGAGCAGATTTCATACTACTTCTTAAGCTTTTTATTTCATTCCAATAACGTTTTTTTATTTCTCTATTTTTATTTGATAAATCATATAAAATAGCCGTTCTAATTACGCCTTTAATGCTACTTCCAGGAATGAATGGCGTTCCATCTATTAATTTACTTTGTAGCATTATTTCATTTAAAGTCTTTTTACTTTTTAATACATTTACATGGGCAAAAGCCTTTGATTTTATAGCTAATTTAATATCATTTATTTTATAACCAAAAGATTGAAGCCATTCATATAAACTCTTTTCACTAGAACTTTTTATATACCGTTCATATTCATCAAATAAATTATGTGTATAGATGAATTTATGCCACATCATTTGATTGAGAAAATATACTGTACTTGTCTTGGCATCATATAGATATTCATTAGCCTTTAATACTTCATTACAAGCGATATTAACAGGTGTTAATATTTCCACCGCCATTTTATACGTTTCTTGAAAATCTCTATTATTCATAATTCAGCCCCACAAACATTCCTAAGCCATTGCGATAAATTTTATGACTTACCCCTTCAATTTGTTCTTCAATCATATTGCCCTGTATTTGTTTAAGAAAACATGAACCTTCAGCTATCATATAGATATTGTTTTTCTTTATATAATTATCGTATTTATCAGCATAAACAAAACCGCTTCTTTTAGTCAATTTATAAAATCCAAATTTTATATCTGTTATATCTTTTGCCAGAGGTGTAACAGGTGCAATATTTAATTGAAATCTGCCTTTTACTTTTAACGCTCTTATCAATGCTATAGCATCTTCATATATTCCGTCTTCTTCATCATATATAATAATTTCTTCATCAGCAAATTCATATTTTCCATAACCAGAACTATGTTTGCCACCAATACCGCTATAACCTAGACTTTTAATCAATTTATCTAGCATTGATAAATCCTCTTCATCTTCAAAAGATACAACGAAATACAATCCAGCATTATCTACAAAATGATATGTGTTGATAAAATACGGCATAGACTCCGTTAAACGAGTATTTACTTTTGTATTCGTTTCTTTATAGGCAAAAAGAGGTTCATTGATATCAAAAAACTGTTTATGATTTACGGCTGTCATAAAATCTTTCATTTTACTAGCACGAATAAAAGATGTTTTTTTCATCTGTTTTAATTTTATCATATCCTCTTTCATCACTGAAAAAGGCTGGATTTGTTCGCGTGCAATTTCTGCTTGCAAAAAAGGCTTTGGCAAATAAAATTCAAAATCAGTATTTCTAATGCAAAAAGGAAATAAACTGGAAATGTTCAATTTTCCCGAATTAAATTTTTCTACTAATTGCTCAACTAATTCATCAGAAAATAAACTAGCTTCCCAGCATAATGCACTGAAATACGTATCTGCACTGCAAATAAGTGAAGTTTTTTCTAAACTGCCACCATTAGCACTATTGCCAAAATGCACTGGTGTTAAAAACTTTAATGTATAAATCGCATACTTCATAATTATTTGCTTCCTTTAAAAATGCTTTCAATCTCATTAATATCGATTTGATTATCTTCATTGATTATCTGTTTTACATTCAAATCTTCAAAGCTAACTCTACCATAACCACGAGAGCCATGACCGCCTAGATAATCAGCTTGCAAAAGTTTTAAACCACCAGCTAAAGTCTGCATATCTTCAATCAATTCATCTTTATTTTCTACATTATAAACGAGTTTAAAATCAAAAATTGTCCCTGCTGGCACTCTTTCTATTTGACGAGGATTGGCAATGCCTGTAAGACGGCTAATGGTATTTTCAAATTTTATTTCACC
>JADIMN010000017.1 GCA_017694735.1 Candidatus Alectryobacillus merdavium | reverse complement strand
ATGGTATGTTGTTGATGCCAAAGAAATACCACTTGGAAGACTAGCAAGTGAAGTTGCTATGTTATTAATGGGTAAAAATAAACCTGATTATACACCTAATGTTGACTGTGGTGATTATGTCATTGTAATTAATGCAAAACATGTTTTATTGACTGGTAAAAAATTAACAGATAAAAAATATTACAATGTTTCAACTTATGCTGGTGGATTAAGAACTAGAAGTGCTAAAGAAATGATTGAAAAATATCCTGAAGAGATGATTGAAAGAGCTGTTTGGGGTATGATTCCAAAGGGAAGACTTGGAAGACAAATTTATAAGAAATTATTTGTTTATCCAGAAGCAGATCATAAGCATGAAGCTCAAAAACCTGTAAGCTATACATTTAGATATGTTGGAGGTAATAAGTAATGGCTAATAAGAAAGATGCTATTTATTACGGTACTGGTAGACGTAAATCTAGTGTTGCTAGAGTTTATGTAAAACCTGGAACTGGAAAAATTGTTGTAAATGATAAAGATGTTAACCAATACATGCCTCACGCAACATTGGTATTAGATTTAAAACAACCTTTAACTTTAACTGCTACAGAAGATAAATTTGATGTAACTTGTATGGTTAAAGGTGGTGGATTTAGTGGACAAGCTGGTGCTATTAGACTTGGTCTTGCAAGAGCATTACTTGAAGCTGGAGTTGATAGAGCAACTTTAAAAGCTAATGGTATGTTAACAAGAGATCCAAGAGTCGTTGAACGTAAAAAATACGGTCTTAAAAAAGCAAGAAGAGCTCCACAATTCTCAAAGAGATAAAAACTATTATGGAATCCACCAAGAAATTGGTGGATTCTTATTCTCTTGTATCGAATTTCTATTATTTTATTTCTTGTAAGATTAAAAATCTTATATTATAATATATCCGCACGCTTAATTATGCGTCTTTAGCTCAGTTGGTTAGAGCGCGTCCCTGATAAGGACGAGGTCGGTGGTTCAAGTCCACTAAGACGCACCATTTATCCGGATGTAGCGTAGCTTGGTATCGCGTCAGTTTTGGGAACTGAAGGCCGCTGGTTCAAATCCAGTCATCCGGACCATTTAAAAGAGATTGATGACTAAAAGTGTAGGGATGTTTAGCTCAGCGGGAGAGCAGTTCCATCACACGGAAAAGGTCATAGGTTCAATCCCTATAACATCCACCATTTGCCGTCTTAGCTCAACTGGCAGAGCAACTGATTTGTAATCAGTAGGTTGGCGGTTCGATTCCGTTAGACGGCACCATTTTATATGATATTTCCCCTAAAGTTTTGTCTAGTAATGGACAATTATAATGGGGATTTTTTATTGAAAAGAATTTTAAAAACTTCAATTAGAAATTGTGTGCCATTTTAAATAAATTTTTGTGTTATTCTATGTACATTCTTTTAATATTCATTCTCGAATTATATCAAATTAAGCAAAAATAATTGAGTGTTAATCGCGAAAGATAGCGTTATATTTTAAATTTCAAATTCACAGTATTATGTCAAACGTTTAATATCAAATGATGTGAAACAAAATTAAAGACAAAAAAGACATCTTATTAATAATTAAATTGAAAGCAATATAGAAGGAGATGTCTGTAAATATTCTAACACAAGATATGACGATTTGCCTAAGCCAGTGTTTAGATTTAAAACACTTAACGAAGTAGAACATGAAAAATTAAACGAATTATTTGATATTACTGGTGAGATAAGATGTCCAAAACGTCTTACATCATTTGAAAATTAACAAAAAAATATCTTTAAAGTTCTATGCAAATATCGAAATTTAACCTTGCATATGTTAAAATACTGATAACCATTTGAGGTGACCATATGTTTGATTATGCAAAGAAAATAAGAGAATATCGAGAAAGAAAATTCTTAACACAAGAAGAACTAGCAAAAATATTAAATGTTAGTTATGTTTCCGTTTGTAGATGGGAAACAGGTAGATTTGAACCAAACATGGAAACCAAAAAGAAACTTGTCGCTCTCTTTGGTGAGATAGGCATGAAATTAGATGTATAATAGTGATGAAATAATTTTCAATTTTTTTAGTTATAAATTATTTATGTGTGATTTGAGGAATAATATATGAAAACAAGTGACTTTATTAATTTTCTAAGCGAAAATTCTTATGAAATTAAAAATATGGACACAAACAGACCATATATAGATGTGAACGGCAATAAAATAAGATTTGATATTTCTAATAATAGATTTTCAATTGATGGTTTAAATCCGGGACATGAGCGCATTACTGATTTAACAAAACCTGAAAATCACTGTGTAGTAATGCTTTTAATAAAATTATTTGAAAAAGGTTACTCAAAGGATGTTATATATTTAGAAAAACAATGGCAATTAGGTCATGAAAATAGTGGTTCGCTGGATGTTATGATCAAAAATCCTGCAAACAATGATATTTATATGTTAGAAGTAAAATCTTCTAGCGAAATTAAAGGATATATTAATTTAAAAAATGAAAAAAAATTAAAACAAGTGTTTTCTTACGCTATTCAAGAAAAAAGTACTAAAATTATATCATTTTATGCTTACGATTTTGTTAATAAAATTGATATGTTTTATAATGTTTATACGGAAAATATTCTGAAAGACTCACAAAATGTTGATGATTTTTATGAACGATGGAATAAGGTGTTTGATAAATCCGATTACATCAAAAGAAATAGTATATTTAATGTAAGTC
>JADIMN010000166.1 GCA_017694735.1 Candidatus Alectryobacillus merdavium | reverse complement strand
TAGCTTTGTTATTATGTTGTCAAGATGTATTAAATTTTGATATGATTTGGAAGTTAGCTTTTCCATTAATATTGATAATAATCGGAATATCATTTATTTTTAAAGATACATTTGATTACAAGTTAAGTAAGGAAATAAAAAAATTGAATGAGAAAAAAGTAAATAGTGATGAATATTGTGCAACATTTTCAGGTCAAAATTTAAAATTTGATGGAGAAAAATTCACAGGAACAAACTTAACAGCAGTATTTGGAGGAATTAAATGTGATTTAAAAAATGCTATTATTGAAAATGATGTAGTGATTAATTGTAGTAGTATATTTGGAGGAATAGAAATTTATGTTCCAGATAATATAAAAGTAAAAATAAAATCCTCATCAATATTTGGAGGTGTAGATGAAAAAAAGAAAAATATAGTAGAAAATAATGGAGGATATACAATTTATATAAATGCAACCTGTATATTTGGAGGTGTAGATATAAAATGAATACAACTCAAAAAATAATCAAGTATTTAGCAATAGCATTTGCAGTTTTCCTTATAGTTACAATAATTTCTGCAATACTAACAGGTTTATATGCTTTATCTAATGTTTTAGGTTTAAGGAACGATAACGAAACTATAGGTGAAATGAAAACTATAGAGATTGAAGAATCTCAAATTACAACTTTAGATATTGATGTTGCTTTCACAAATTTAATTATTAAAATAGATGATTCTTTTAAAATAGAAACCAATAATAACAATATTAATTATAATCAAGATAATCAAAATATACAAATAACAGAAAAAGCACATAAGTGGTTTGAAAGAAATTATAATGGAGATTTGATTTTATATATTCCAGAAACAATAGAATTTGAAAAAGTAAAAATAAATGCAGGAGCTGGTAAAATTAATATAGAAAATTTAAACACAGAAGAATTAGAACTTGAATTAGGTGCAGGAGAAACAGAAATAAAAACCTTAAATGTAACAAGAGATTGTAATATTGATGGAGGAGCAGGAAAATTTAGTATATTATCTGGTAATATAAACAATTTAGATTTAGATATAGGTATGGGAGAAACAAACTTAACTGCTAAATTAAAAGGAAAAAGTGATATTGATGCAGGAGTAGGAAATGTAAATATTACACTACTTGGGAATAAAGAAGATTATAAAATTGATATAGATAAGGGATTAGGAAATATTAATATAGATGAAGATAGCTTTGATGTAGATGGAACTTATGGAACAGGAGAAACCTTTATAAAAGTTGATGGAGGAGTAGGAAATATTAAAGTTGATTTTGAATAGGTATTTATAAAAAAGGGGCTAAATGTATGAAAAAAAGATTATATAAAATAGAGCAAGGAAAGAAATTAGACGGAGTATGTGGTGGAATAGCAGAATATTTTGATATTGATCCAACATTAGTAAGGCTTGCATGGATTTTATTTACAGCTTGTGCAGGAAGTGGAATAATTGCATATATTATTGCAGCTATTATAATGCCAAGAAAATCTGACATAATAGAATAGTAAGTTTCAAAATATAATGAAAAAATATAAAAGTAAAAAATAAATTACAGAAAGAGAATAGTATTATGGAATTAAATAATGAAAGTAAAACATTGTTTATACCTCTTTATGGAAAAGCAATGATGAGTAAAAATAACTTATTTATCAATGATCCAAAAGCAGAAGAAATAATAAGTAAAGTGAAATTTAATTTTGAAGATTTAAAACAATCAAAATGGCTATCAATGTATATGGCTTTAAGAGCAAAAATAATTGATGAAATATGTAATAGATATATTACTCAAAATCCTAATACAACAGTTATTCATTTAGGATGTGGACTAGATTCAAGATGTTTAAGAGTAGATAACAATAATATCAGTTGGTATGATATAGATTTTCAAAGTGTAATAGATTTAAGAAAACAATTTTATAAAGAAACTGAAAAATATAAAATGATAGGAAAATCTGTAACTGATTTAAGTTGGCTTGATGAAATAGATTTAGATAATCAAAGTGTGTTAATTGTCGCAGAAGGATTAACAATGTATTTATCTGAACAAGAATTGCAACAATTGATAAAAGGACTAAATAGTAAGTTTAGTAATGCCACTATTGTTTTTGATGCTTATTCAAAACAAGCAGTAAAAGGCTCTAAAATAAAAAATCCAGTAAATCAAATGAATGCTAATATAAAATGGGGAATGAATAATCCAGATGACTTTAACAAATTAAATCATAATTTGAAATTTATAAAAGAATACCTTATTAGACACAAAGAAAACAATTTAAAAGGTATGACAAAATTCATATTTGACAATTTATATTGTGGTAAAATTTCAGAATCTTTATATAAAATATATGAATTTGAATTAAGACAAAAACAGGATGATAAAACAGAAAGATAAATTATAATTTTGATAAAATGGTTTGCATTGAATACCCATAAAAGTGTGCTAAATGTAGTTCAAACATTTAGCACTAACACTTTATTTTTAAGGAACTACTTTTAAGAGGGGAGTTCCTTATTTTAATTTTCTAAACAGCAATATCGTTGTTCTTCTAAATATCGAATACACAGGTCAATAAAATATTTTAAACTAATTATTCTTCCATCATAATGTTTTCCAAAAATATTGTAAATCTTATCTTTTTCAATTCAAGTAAGCTTGTATGATTAGAAGTTTTGAAAAAGTGATAATGGTATTCGTATTTAATATTGGAT
>JADIMN010000016.1 GCA_017694735.1 Candidatus Alectryobacillus merdavium | reverse complement strand
ACCATCATCATAGCAGTCAAAAAGACATCCCATTGTAAAATACGTCTTATTTAAATCATCATAAAATTCAACCGCTAAATATGAAGTAAATCTTCCTTCTCTTAAATATCTAAAGCCGCCTTCATCATTATCACCGATTTCACCTCTTAAATATCCTTTAAGAGTACGGTTAGATTTTTCCATTGCAGCTTTATTAAAATATCTACCACTTGTATCACCTAACAAAATTACCATGAGTCCATCAATTAAAGTTGATTTACCACTAGCATTATTACCAGTTAAAAATACAATTGGTTTTAAATCAATACTTTCGTTCCAAAAATAGTGCCAATTAATGACTTTAAATTTTGTTGCAGTTTTCATTAATTTTCACCTCCTTCAAATTTAGAGAGATCTACTTTTCTAGTTTCTAGATTAATTTTTTCAATAGCTTCTGCCATAGCTTGAATCTTATTATTATCAATAGCGTACATAATTGAAGGTAATATATAAAAAGTAACGTTTCCTTCATCATATGAACCACTAATTTTACTAATAATATTTCTATTTGCTAATAGTCTAAGTGACTTTGCAAGACTTCTACCACTCAATCTTTTTCCTTGATATGGAACACTAAATTCAAGCATTGTTTTAATTAAAGTTGGAGTTGTAATATAAACAGCAGATGTAGTTTGAGCAGATTCATTTTTCTCACTTTCATAAATTAATCTTAAAACATACAATAGCAAAGAAGCTTCACGATCTATTTTAATTCTATTTTCACTATATACATTACTTAGAGAAATTACACCTAAAATAATATCTTTATCAATTTGATAACCAATAATATATAAATATTCATTTATTAAATCAAATCTTCTCTCACAAAATCGATACAATGGATTAATTTTAAAAATCTTTTCTTTATTATCAAAAGAATCTCTAACAATAAAAGAATGAGTTAATAAATGATTAATAGTAACAGCAAAACTTTCTTGCTCTTGTTTTGTTAATTTTAAATATTCTTCTTCAAACATATTTACTCCCTCTTGCTAAGCTTGCTTTTTCTTTCTAAAAATTAATTTAGGTAAAATATAACCTTGTGATCTTACTTTTTCTTTACTTTCAAAATCTACAGTATAAAAACAATCTGGATCATCTTTTTTAATAGTTGCTAAAATCAATAAAATAACAGCATCAAAATTTGGAAGTGGTATATCTTCTACTTTTAATTCATCAGCATCAGCAAATGCTTCTCTCATAAATCCAAATATACTATCATTTGTAAACATGCTATTGATACCATCTAAGAATGATTGCATAGCAAAATCATTAGCATCATCAAAATTCATAATTTCAAGTGGAGCATCAGAATGTAAGTATTTTCTTGTAAATGGAAGAGTTACACTATCAGCATTTATAAAACCATTTTCATAAAGACTGATAGAATTTTGCATGTTAGATAAAATATCTCTTATTATTTTATAATCATGTTTATACTTACCTACTCCAACAAGTATTGTTTCAAGACAACCTTTAATACTCTTATTAGTATTATTTAAATATAAGATCTTATTTGTACTAGATTTTGTATAGTCTCTATGTGATTTATCAATGTTATCAATCATTTTATTTAATTGACTATACATATCGGTAATATAATTTATTTTTGAAATAATATCTAATTCAACATCTTTTGGATCAATAGAAGTCTTAGAATAAATTAAAGCTTCTTTAATTAATATTTTCATTGCTTCTTCATCTTTTATCCAAGACTCTAAAATATTAATAATTGGTCTTTTAAATCTTGCAACACTATCAAAAGTTTTTAAAGGATGGTAGAGTCTATCAGAAATAAGTTCCTTATAATTATCAAAATATGAATGTAAAACGTCATTTGAAGTAAATAACTTATTTAAACGACCTTGATAAATTTTAATGCTATGAGACAAAGATATTAAATCAACTCTTAATTTCTTTGTATTTTCATATGCTCTTAACAAGGTTGCATACATAAATTCATCTCTATTTTCATCTTCTAATAATAATTCACTATAAGTTGTATGAACTAAACTTGAATATCCTTCACTAGATTCATTTACAATATTAAATAATGATTCAATTTGAATAATAGAATAACTTGGAAGAATGATAAACTCTTCTGAATTATCTGGATCTATAGCAAGTTCAATCCAACCGGTTTCTTCTAAACGTCTTAAAATTAAATTTGCTTTAGCAGAAAATGTAGTCAAAATTTCTTCATCATCAAATTCGTTTTCTTCTTCAATGGAAAAAGAATTAATTTCATTACTTAGCTTTTCTTTTATGCTTCTTAAAAACTCGTCTTTTTTGACATACATGTCATTTTCGTTTATTAATCTATATAGTAATAAAAGAGCTTCAGCATATATTTCTCTATTTTTTCCGTTTAATATAGAGAAAAATCTATCAGGTAAAATATCAAATAACTTCATCATATACAAAAGACATTATACTAAAATATTCAAGTTTTGTATAGTTTTTTTATACATTTATCTTATTTTATATTGTATAATAAATCCATGAAAAAATTACGAGTATCACATGGAAAAACAATTCTATATACAATTGTATTTATGATAGTTGTCTTTATAGCGGTATATTTTCCAATATGTGGTATTACATTTGATGTTAAATCGATAATTATAATTGTTGTTTGGGTTTTAGTAACTCCAATTTTACTTATCGGAATTATGAAAACTTATAAATTAGAATATACAGATAAAGAATGTATTGTAACTCGTTTTAATCGGGTTGATGTATTCAAATTTAGTGATGTAATTTATATTGATGAACCGTACACTATCAAGCATAAATCATTAACTTTTTATACAAAAGAGGGAAAACTTAAGTTTATAACTCTTGATAAAGATGCAAAATTATTGGATGTATTTTATAAAAATTGCGATCACTTATTAACAAGAGAAGAATTCGTTCAAAAATTTCCAACCATCAAATTATAAATATTCTTGCTTAAAAAGTATCTTTAATATATAATATAAAAGCGTTTTGTAAGTGGAGGTTAATTATGTCAAGAATTTGTCCTATTACTGGTAAAGGTCCATTAAGTGGAAATACAAGATCACACTCTTTAAGACATACTAGAAGAAGATGGAATGTTAACTTACATACATATAAAATTGAAATTGAAGGTCAAGTATATAAAGTAAGAATGTCTGCAAGAGCTTATAGAACTTTACAAAAATCTGAAGCAAAATAAAATATCAACATCTTTAAAAAGATGTTTTTATTTTACTTAACCATAAATAATATCGCAATTAACACCACTGAAACAACTTCAATAAAATATATAATCCATTGATAATAAGCTAAATAAATAACTTTTGGTCTAACACTTTTTCCTTTTTCATCTTTATCCATAATATACCAGGTCGATAATTTTTTTGATAATGCCATAAATAACAAAAGTATTGAGATAATCGAGAATAAAACAATAAAAATAATATCTGCGATAATATTTGCTGCATTATGAAATACAATATCTGTAGCACAACCAACGATTACTAATAAAGATGATGCAAGCATAGATAAATATCTTATTAAAAATTCTTTTAAGAAAAGTTTTATGTTTAAAGTTTTTGTAATAAAAAGTAAAAACTCACAAACTAGCGAAATTCCTAATAATATTAAAGAAACAATTAAATAAAGATCAATAACCCTGTTGTAATCGGCAGTAATTAATAAAAATACCAATAAAATTATAGGAAGAAATATTGTACATGAATAAAAAATTCTTAAAGTAGTCAAATATCCATCGCTTTTAAAATTATGAATCTCAAAAGGAAAAAATCTTTTAAAACTATAATTAACTTTATAATTAAAATTAAAATTTTTAACTAATAAAGTAACACATAAAATACTTAATATAATATAAACCGGAATAAAAACAGCACTAAATATATAATTCATTACATTTTAGATCCTTTTCTAATATTATTTAAAAGATAGCTGCCGCTTACTAAAATATCTGCTCCAGCTTCTCTAATAGCTTTAGAATTTTCACTAGTTACACCACCATCGACAGATATATAAATAGGATAATTTTTTTCTTTTATGTAATCTTTTAATTTTTTAATTTTTAATAAACTTGATTCAATAAATTTTTGTCCTCCATATCCAGGCTCAACCGACATTATTAAAACTAAATCGATATAAGGTAAATAATCTACTAAACAAGAAATATCTGTTTTAGGTTTAATACTTAGACCAACTTTTATTCCTTTTTCTTTAATATGTTTAATTAAAGAAAAGATTTTAATTTTATCAAAATCATATGACTCTACATGAAAAGTGATAATTGATGCTCCAGCTTGGATAAAATCATCTACTAACTTTGCTGGATCACTTACCATCAAATGAACATCATATACAAACTTATATTTATAAGAAACAATTGATTTTAATACACCTGCTCCAAAACTTAAGTTATCAACAAAGTTCCCATCCATTACATCAAAATGTAAAAGAGGAATCTTATGTGAGTATAACTTTGCTAAGATTCTTTTAATTTCTAGAAAATTTATATTTAAAATTGAACAAGAGATTAAATTCATCATTTTCCTTTCAAACCAAATAGTCTTTCAAACCAATTTTGAGTTCTTAGTCTTTTCTTATCTTTTAATAATTCTATTATATCATTTTTAAACTCAAGAACATTTTGATAACGTAATTTTGTATTTTTTTCACATGCTTTATTTACAATTTTTACTAACGCGCTTGGAATGGAAGTTCTATAATTAGAAACATTTGGCAAAGGTGAATTTATATGTTTATTTAAAATTTCTTGAGGATTTTCCCCATTAAACGGAACAAAGCCAACTAATAATTCAAAAAATGTAATACCAGCCGAATATATATCACTTAAAAAAGAAGCTTTTTTGCCAAGAGCAATTTCTGGTGCAATGTATTGTGGTGTTCCAACAATTTTATTTACTTCATTAATATTTGATACCTCAGAAACAAAAATAGAAATACCAAAATCAGCAATTTTAACTCTGTTGTCTGGTAAAAGATATATATTTTGAGGTTTTATGTCTCGATGAATTATTCCTCTTGAATGAAGTTCATTTAAACCATCTAATAATTGACTCATTAAATAGCAGGTTTCATATAAAGACATATTTCGTTTTATATCAATAATATCTCTTAAAGTTTGACCATTTAAATACTCTGTCACCATATATGGTAAACCATCAACGGTTTTGCCGTAATCGTAAATTTTAACTATATTAAAATGGTTTTGAATAGCAGAAGCAATTTTTATTTCATATAAAAATCTTTGAAACATTTCTTCTTTATTCATAACGTCATCTCGACAAATTTTAATAGCTACATTATTTCTCGTGATTAAATCGGTGGCTCTATAGACATCTGCCATTCCACCTTTTCCAATGTATCTATCAATTCTGTATCGATTTTGAAAAACACTATTTAATTCAATCACGATCGCTCTCCCACAAAACTATAGCAATATTATCAGATCCACCATTATCATTAGCACATTTTATTAAAGTATCAATTTTAGTATTAATTAACTCGTTTGTGGATAAAACTGATTTAATATCTAATTCACTTAAATTGTTATATAATCCATCACTACATAACAATATATTTTGTCCTTTATATTTATATGTTTCATAATCAATATTTAAAAAAGGAAAAATACCGACAGCGTTGGTTAGAACGTGTCTTTTTGGATGAGTTTCCATTTCTTCCTTTTTAATTTTTCCAGTTTTATATAAATAGTTTACATATGTTTGATCTTCTGTTTTTACTTCTAAAGAATCTTTATCATAAAAATAACATCTAGAATCTCCTGCATTTATAACTAAAATGAAATTATTGATAATTGCAGCAAGTGCAATAGTTGTTCCCATGTCTTTAAAATCTTTTTCTTGAGCATATCTAAAAATTTTCTTATTTATTTGTTTTAGATGTTTTGAGAAAAATCTAATTGCCTGAAATTTTGTATAAAATTTTCCACAGTTTATAAAAGCATCTTTTAATTCATCAATTACAATTTTAGAAGCAAAATCTCCGGACTTATATCCACCCATTCCATCACAAACGCATAATAAAATATCACCATTAGAATTAATGGTTGATAAAGCACTATCGTCGCTTGTTAGTCTTACTTTGCCAACATCTATTTTGTTTGCAAATCTACCCTTATGATTCACTATTTTTTACCTCTTTTGCTCTAAGCTGACCGCATGCAGCATCTATATCGTCACCAAATTCTTTTCTTACAGTTACATTAATTCCGTTTTTCTTTAAATAATTATAAAACTTTTCTACATTTTCTTTAGGGGATTTTTTAAAATTATTTTCTATTACTTCATTATAAGGAATTAAATTAACATATCCACATACTCCTTTTATTAAAGAAACTAACTCTTCAGCACATTTTAAAGAATCATTTAAATCTTTAATTAAAATATATTCAAAAGTCACTCTTCTATTGCTTTTACTTAAATAATATTTAACTGCATCCATTAATTTTTCGATATTAACGAATTTATTAATTGGCATTATCTTATCTCTTATTTCATTATTAGGAGCATGTAAAGATATAGCAAGATTAGTTTGTAATCCTTCATTTGCATAATCTATAATTCTTTTTGCAATTCCACATGTTGAAACACTAATATGTCTTGCACCAATTTCTAATGCAAATGGCGAATTACAAATTCGAATAAAACTCATAAGATTATCGTAATTTAAAAATGGTTCACCTGTACCCATTACAACGATATGAGTTATTTTTTCATTGTTTCCTTCTTCTTTTAAAATATCATTTAGTAATAAAACTTGCCCTAAAATTTCACTTGTTTTTAACTCTCTTCTTTTTTTAAACAATCCACTAGCACAAAAAGCGCATTTCATATCGCATCCAACTTCACTAGAAACACATGCAACATTGCCATACAAATAACGAATTAAAACGGTTTCTACTAAATTGTCATCTTCTAATTCTATCAATAATTTAATTGTATTATCTTTAGAAACTTGTTTTGTATGAATTTTAGGCTTTTTAATTTCAAAATCTTTTTTTAATGTTTCACGAAAAGATAGTGATATATCACTCATCTCATCAAAATTAGTAACTTCTTTTTTATAAATCCAAGAAAAAAGTTGCTTGGCTCTAAATGGTTTTTGTCCATATTCAAGCATTAATTCTTGTAATTTTTCTAATTCATAATCATATAAATTGTACATTTTAATATATACGTTTTAAAATTGCGTAATATCCAAAATTATTATCTATAAATGTTGGGAAAAATGTCTTTTGGTCAATTAAAAGATAATTTTTATTTGCAGAAAGAAAATCTTCAATTATTCTTTCGCTTTCCTTCTTATCTAAAGTATGGTTAAAGTAAACTAAATAACCATCTTCAACAACAAATTTTTTCACAATATTTAAAGATTTCTTTTGTTCTTCGATAATTGAGTTTAATGACTCATTATCAAAGTTAATTAAATATTCTGGAGTAACATGTAAATAAGCTAAATCGGAGTTTGTAGGACAGAAATAAAATATATCTGCTTTATCAGGTAATCTTGCTTCAAGTCCTTCTATATCAGTTTGAGCATAGAAAACTCTATCATGTTTATTCTTTCTAACAAACTCTAAATATTTACTTAATCTAGTAAAATCTTTTGAGAAGAAATATAAAGTGTTTTCTTTGTTAAATTTAGATAATAAATCAAAGAATAAGCTATTTTTCTCATTAGCATATAAAACAATTTTTTGTTCTGGTTTTACTTTCATACAATTTGTAATATATTGATCAACACCACAAGTTTCATATACTAAATTACTTTGAACAGCTGGAACCTTCTTAAAAGATGTCTTACCAATATATTCATATAAACCACTCTTATCTAATCTATAATCTGGATCGTTTGCTAATGATATATTATCAACATTAATTTTGGAATTTACTTTGCAATAAATTTTATGTTTTGAAGAAATATTTCTAATAATGTTTGCAAACTCTTTTTCATATTGTTTGCGCCACATATCTAATAACCATAAAGGTATATTATATCTAGCGCTAGTTAATTCAGGCACGGTCTCATTATTAAACACTTTTGCTAAAATAGATTTTGGAGTATCGCTCATAAAAGTTAGGAACACTTCCTCTCCAGGAACAGAGAATTCTGCTTTCTTACAAGCCTCTATAATAGTATCTCTAATCGAATTATTTTCATTTCTTTTTGTAAACATTAAATCTGTTAACAAGAAGATTAATTGAAAAAATAATGGATTATCGTCTGTTAAATTGTAATTTTTTTCAAATATTGTTTTAAAAAACAAATAATGTCTTAAACTAGAAGCAATAATTGAAACAGCATTAGTCTTTTCGATCTTTTTAACTTTTAAAGTAAAAATCTTATCATTAATCATTGAATAAAATTTTACTTTGTCAATAACAACACTTTTTAAACAATCCCCATACAACTCGTAATTGTTAATAATCATAATAACACCCCTTCTTTCTATTTTAGTTTATCTTCAAAACCTTCAAAAGCATTTCCACTAAAGACGTCATCTAAATCATCGACATCATCATCTTCAAATTCTTCATCATCTTCATCAACAATATTATTTTCTGTTAAAAATAAAGGATAATCAGAATTGACAAAACCATATACCTCTTCTTTTTGATGATATGTAAAAGCAACGGTAATATGAATTGCAATTTTAGAAAAACTTGAAACAAGCAAATCAATAATTTCTTTTCTATGAATTTGATATTTATAATTCATTAAAACTTTGATTGTAATATTCCAAGCATTTTGTTCAACTCCATTATGAACCAATAAGCCCTCCGGTGCATAAAAATTAATTGAATTTTCGTCGGTTTCACAAATTTTAGCAAGCTTTGGAGTTAAATCTCTTGAAACTTGTCTTAACATATAAGGATCAATACCGAATATTTCCACAAAAACCATGCATAAACTCCTTCTAAACTTTTAATATTTTATATTAAAAGAGTAAAAAAATAAACTATCTATTTAAAAATACTCAACATCTGGCTTAAATACAACTCTTGTAGAAAAGCTGTACTTTTCAGGACTAGATACAATTTTCTTGCAAAACTTTAATATTTCTTCTTGTTTTTTATATTTAATAATTACTTCTGTAAGATAATTAATTCCACTTTTGCTTATCTTTTTAGAGTAAAATATTAGGTTTTCGTCAATATTTTTTAAGTTATGTATAATTTTTATAAGATTATCTAAAGTATTTTTTAAATTATTTTCGTTTTTGGATGAAAGACTAAAGCATGAAACATAAAAAAATGGAGGATGCTTTAATTTTTTTCGATTAATCATTTCATATTGATAAAATAAATCATAATCGCTAAGCGATGCAATTTTTAGTAATTTATTATCTGAATTAAAAGTCTGTACAATACAAACTCCTTCTTTAAAATTATTTCTACCGCTTCTTCCAGCAGCTTGAACAATAAGATCAAAAGTTTTTTCATTTGCTAAATAAGATTTACTATTTAATAAATCATCAATATTTAATAAGCAAATTAAATCAACTTTGTCAAAATCATGTCCCTTTGATAATAATTCAGTACCTACCAAAATATCAATTTTATGATCTCTAAAATTATTTATTATAGTTTCATTTGCTTTGTTAGTATTGCTTAAATCAACTTTGGAAATAACACTATTTTTAAAAATATTGTGCAGTTCCTCAACAATTTTATCAACACCATAGCCAAAATTATTAATTTCTTTATGGCCACAACTTTTACAAGAAAAATCTTTATTTAATACTTTATATCCACAATTATTACAATAATATAAATTAGGTTTATAGAAAATTAACGATTTGCCACATTTAGGACAAGTTATTAATTCTCCACAAGTTTTGCAATAATTTAAGGTTGAGTACCCTTTTTTATTAATAATTAACATGCATTGTCGCTTATTTTTTAATACTTCACTCATTCTTGCAATAAGTAGTTTTGAAAAAATTGAAAAACCTGGCAATAAATTGTTTAAATTTTTCAAACTTACTATTTCAACTTGTGATGAATTATCAAAATAAGGCTCGTTAAGTTCGATGAGTTTATATATCCCTTTTCTAGCCATGGCATATCTTTTTAAACTTGGAGTAGCACTTCCAATAAGAAATGTTGCTCCATTTCTCTCTGCTCTATATTGAGCAACCTCAACCGAATCATAATAAGGAAGATATTCTTCATTTAAAAAGAATCTAGAAAATTCTTCATCTATAATTACTAATCCTAAATTCTTTAAAGGAGCAAATACTGCTGATTTAGTGCCAACAATAATTTTTATATTTTGTTGTAAAATTTCCTGGTAAATCCTAGATTTTTTTGCATCAGTAATACTGGAAGTAATAAAACCAACGATATTTTTATATCGAGTAATAAAAATTTCTTTTAAGTAATCGGTGAATAAAATTTCTGGGACTAAATATAAAACGGTTTTATTCTTGCTTAAAAAATAATCTATTAGTTTTATATAAATCATTGTTTTTCCAGAAGAGATTACTCCTTTTAAAAGAATATTTTTGTTATTTGAATTAGTTATATTAGTAAAAACTTCCTCTTGAGGTTTTGTTAATTTAAAATCTTGATCAAAACTTGAATTAATATTAGTAAATGATTTATCTATTTCAATTATTCTAATACAATTTTTTTCTAATAATTTATTAAGAATAGAGGGTTTTAGCTTACTTTTTAAAACAAATCGCTTATTTTTTATTTCACTTAATATTTCCTTTTCAGTATATGATAAATCTTCATCATCCTTTAAATATTCTACAAATTTATTAAAAACTCCTACCTTTTTATCAAGAGATGAAGACTTCGGTCTTAAATTAGGTGGAAGAATTGCTTGTAATGAACTAACTAAAGGGGAAACATATCGATTAGATAAATAAGTAGCTAAATCAAATAATTCATTATCTATAATTGGTTCATCATCTATTAATTTAATAATTTCTTTGATTACATATGGTGTTTTTTCTAATTGTTCTTTTTTTATTTCTGTGCTTTTTAAAACATATCCAACTTTTTTAGTTCCATTAAAATCTACTAAAACTCTAATCCATTTTGAAATAGGCTTTTTACTACAACAAAAATATGAAAAAGTTTTATCTAAAGAATAAATTTTGTTTTCAATTATTACATCCAATAAATAATGCATCCTAATTATTCAATGACTCAATTTTTCTTTTTATTATATCAGCAATGGTTTCAACAGTTTTATCTTTATCGTTATTAAAAACAACAAAATCATAATATTTTTTTGATGAAAATTCGCTTTTTGCTTTATTAAGTCTTTCTTCTATAATCTTAGAATCCTCTGTTCTTCTAGAAGTGATTCTTTTTCTTATCTCATCAATGGTTGCAGTTAAAAAAATTGAAACAATATTTTTTCCGACAAATTGTTTCATTACTTGCATTGCACCATTGACTTCAATTTCAAGTAATACATTTTTTCCACTATCTAATAAAGAGTAAACATACTCTTTTGGTGTACCATAATAATTTCCAACAAACATGGAATATTCTAAGAACTTATCATTATTTATATTGTTTTTGAAATCTTCAAAAGAAACAAAGAAATAATCTTGCCCATCAACTTCTCCGCTTCGTGGTTCCCTTGTAGTCATAGAAATTGAATAATGCAAATCAAGATTTGGATATTTGCTCATTATTTCTTTTCTTATAGTTCCCTTACCAACTCCACTAGGGCCACTTAAAATAATTAAAAGTCCTTTTTTCATATGTATTCTTAATTATAACAAAATTATTTAAAAAAGTAATTTTTTTAACCTAAAACCGTCAATTAACTTTTCTCATAAAATTTGTTCTTTTAAAAAAACAGATTGTAATATAATAATATGGATGAAAAATAAATTAGATTTTTTAAAGGATATCGCAAAAAATATTGTGATGAATTTTGCAAATGATAAAATTATAAAAATTATTTCACTGGATAAAAATGAAATATATTTTTTGTTTTTGAAAAACAAAAAGTATGTTCATTTATCATTTAATTTCACATTTCCATATTTAAACATAGTTGATAAACTTCCTCAATACAACAAAGAAGAATCATCACTATCTAATAACGAATTAAAAAAATACTTATTTAAAGCTACATTATTGTCATGTGAAATTGTAAATAACGACAAAATTATAAAACTGAAATTCAAAAAAACATTTGATACATATGAAACTATAGTCTTTAATGTTTATTTAGAAATGTTTTCTAATCACCCAAACATTATTATAACTGACGAGGAAAATGTAATTTTGAGTGCTAGACACTATACATCTATTACCTCAAATCGTTTAATAAATAAAAACATTAAATATCAATTGCCTCTATTAAGTAATTCAAATTATAAAGAAAAAGAATTTGATACTGATAATTTTGTTCTTAATTATGAAAATGAAATTCAATTTAATATAATTAAAAAAGAATTTGAACAAATGTTTAGATTTGTAAAAAATAGAATAAAACAACTTGAGAAAAAGATTCAACAAATCACTTTAAAAATAGAAAAGCAAAACGAATTTGAAATTTATAAAGAAGCTGGTGATTATATTTTTACAAATTTAGATAAAAATTTTGACAAAATAAATATAAATAATAAAGAAATTGTTTTAGATAAAAAATATGATTTAATAACTAATGCTAATTTATTTTATAAAAAATATAAAAAATTAAAATCCGGGTTAAAAATTGATGAAGACATTCTAGATAAATCTAAGGATGAGCTATGCTATTTATCAAATATTAACTCACAAATAAATAATAAAATAAATTCTTATGAAGATATAAAAGAAATTTATGTTGAATTAATAAAAAATAATTATATTAAAATTAAAGAAAATATTA
>JADIMN010000165.1 GCA_017694735.1 Candidatus Alectryobacillus merdavium | reverse complement strand
ATTTAAACTTCTTTCATTTAATATATAAGCATATAAAGTATCAATATAATTAGTCTTATTAACTAAATCATAATGATATAGTTTAGCTATTTTTTCATTTAAAAAACTAAATAAAATATTTTTATCTATTTCTAAAAAAGGAAGAATGATTTTATAATCTTCTTCTTTATACAATTTATATTCCAAAAAACTATTATTTAATGCTGTTAGTAGCTTTACATTTAATGAAAAAATTTCATCGAGTTTATATAAATCAAGTATTTTTGAAGATACAATCCCATCAAGATGATATGTAAATAATAAATTATCTATTTTTGAAAATGTTGACGGAGAATAGTTTTCATTAAGATAGCATATTAAGTAGTCATCTTTAAGAACTAATATAAGCTTTGAATTAATTTCGCGTAGATCTTTTAAAAAATAGTCTTCTTTTTCGTTTTTAATATTTTTTATATTAAAAATAAAAATATATGAGTCTGTATTTTGTTGAAAATTAGATCTTTTTAATCTTTCTAAATATATTTGACGTGAAATGTAAACATGATTGATTAAGTTTATTAAAAAAGTTTCATTGCTAATGTCTTTTGAAATTGGATCAAAGGTATATATTGATTTAGCAAAAATAATACTTGCGGCCTTAATAAATTCTTTATTATGACTATCTAAATTTTTATTAATTTCTAATATTACACAATATCCAACAAACTTATTGTCATAAGTTAATCTAATAAATAGTCTTCGATGTTCGTTAATATAATCAATAATCTTATATTCACTACCATCATTAAATTCATCAGTAATTTTTTTTGCAAAGCTTAACGACCAAAAACCTATTTTGGTTGCTTCATCATAAAAACTATCTTTATATAAATCATTATCACTATAAGAAATAATTTGAAAATTTTCGTTAATTAAAGCAATAGGATTATTAATTTCTCTAGTAATATTTTTGACAAAATCATTAATGGAAATGCTTTTGGTATATATTTCGAATAATTTTTGATAAGTTTCCATAATTTAATTAGGCTAGTAGCACAATTTACTATATGAATTTTATTACACCAAAATATTTATTTCAATATTTTTTGGTAATAAAATTTCTAGCGTAAGAGGAGGAATTATTTATGAAAAATTTATTACTCATGAGAGCACCTCTAAAATATATTCAAGGCTCTAATGCATTGAAACATTTTTATGAAAATATAAAAGAATTCGGTAATAACTATCTTTTTATATGTTCAAATAGTGCTTATAAGTCAACTCATGATTTAATTGAAGAATCATTTAAAGATTCTAAAACGAAAAGAATTTATAAAATTTTTGGCGGAATTTCTTCAGTCGGTGAAATTAATAAGATGAGAGAAATTGTCCGTAATGAAAAAATTGATGTCGTTGTAGGAGTTGGTGGTGGTAGTGCCATCGACACAAGTAAAGCAACTGCATATTATGAGAAAAAACGTATTGCAATAATCCCTACTGTATGTGCTACTGATGCTCCATGTACAGGATTAAGTGTCATTTATAATGATGATCATACGTTTAATTCTTATTTATTTTATCCTAATAATCCAGACTTTGTTTTAGTTGATAGTTTAGTAATTGCAAATGCTCCTACCAAATTTCTTGTCGCAGGAATGGGTGATGCTTTAGGAACTTATTTTGAAGCAAGAGAATGTTATAAAACAAGCTCATTATCATTAGAAAATGGTGGCATTACATTATCATCATTAGCTCTTTGTAAACTTTGCTATGAAACTTTATTAAAATGTGGTAAAGAAGCAAAAATTAGTTGTGATAATCATTTAGTTACCCCTGAATTAGAGGCTATTATCGAAGCTAATACTTATTTGAGTGGTGTTGGTGCTGATAATGGTGGATTATGTGTAGCTCATTCATTTTACAACGGTGTAAGTTCACTTGGAAAGAAAACTGCTATGCATGGTTGTTGTGTAGCTTATGGCACTCTTGTTCAACTTGTATTAGAAAATAACGATAAAGAAGAATTCAATACTGTTAGAGAATTTATGCATAGTGTTGGATTACCTTTAACATTAGAAGAAGTTGGAATTACAAAAGAAGATGTTCATAAAGTTGCTGTAGCAAGTTGTGCTAACGGTGAAACAATACACAATTTCAGTGGTGACGTTTCAGTTAAAGAATTAGAAGATGCCATTTTGCTTGTAGATGCAATTAATAAAGAATATTTAAAAGAAAGTTTTAGGTAATATAAATTATGGAAGAAGTTAAACAAAAGAAATTTAAAGGTATTGGCATTTGGAAATTTTTAAACAAAATTCCAGCCGGTACTATGTTTGTGCCTTTATTAATTAGTGCAATAATTTGTACATTAACTATTGAATTTAATTTAGGTGCTCCAGAAGGTACAACAGAATTAGGACATGGAGTCACTTTATGGCAATATTTAGGAAATCCTATGCAAGATTTATTCGGATCAACTGGTCAAATGTTGATGATTGGATTAATGCTATTTTGCACAGGAACAATGATTAAACCTCATGATTTTGTTGAAGTTGGTAAAAGAGGAATATGGATTATTCTTGCTAGATTAATTCCTGCTTACGTCTTAAGTGCAATTGTTTTTGTCGTTTGTGGTTTAAATGGATTTGCTGGAATTGACTTTGTAACTTTAACTTGTATATTAACAAGTGCTAATGCTGCATTATATATGGGAATCATTCAACCATATGCTGATAAAAGCGATCTTGGTACATTCCCTATTATGTTAATATGTTCAATGCCTTTATTACCATTTATCTTTATTAGTTCATTTGGTGAAGGAAGTACATCATTAATTCAAAAAATAATGCAAATTTTCTCTTTGCTTATTCCATTCTTACTTGGTGTATTATTAGGTAATTTAGATCCAAAAATTAGAGATGTCTTTAAAGGTGGTAATACTATTATTCTTCCTTTCTTAGGATTCCAATTTGGAAGTACTATTAATTTAGCAAAACTCTTTGACGCACAGGTATTATTATCAGTTTTAGTAGCAATTTTATTATACTGGGCTGTTACTTTAATTATTCCTTATATTGTTGATCGTTTTGCTTTAAAAAGACCTGGATATGCTAGTGTAGGAAGTTCTTCATTAGCTGGAGTTGCATTGTCAATTCCTGCAATGTTTACTGGCTTCACATTTAATGGCGAAACATTTGGAGAAGATATGATTTCTCGTTCAGTTGCTGTTCTTGCAATTGTCCTTTTAATAACAAATATCTTGTCACCTTTCTTTACAAAATGGACTATGAACTTTTATTTTAAAACCCATCAAGGTGATAAAATATCTGATCCAAAAAGAGTTTTCCAAGAAACTCATCCTGAGTTATTAGAAGCTGTTTATGATGAAAATAACAACTATAGAACTCATCACCATAACCATACATTTTTTAAAAAGATTTTTCATATAAAATCACATAAAGAAGAAATTACAAAGGAGAATGAAAATGAAAACAAATAAATTATTTCAAGTTTCTACATTAAATGATTTAATGTTAGGCGATTATAATGGTACATGTTCAGTAAAAGAATTATTAAAACATGGTGATACTGGCATTGGTACATACGATGGACTAGATGGAGAAGCCATTATTTTAAACGGAAAAGCTTATAATGGAAGAGCAAATGGTGTTGTAAGCGAAATGAGTGAAGAAGATAGCTTACCATTTACAACAGTAGCTTTCTTTGATGAAAAAGTTAATGAACAAGTTATTAGTTTTGAATCAATTGAAGACTTTAAAACTTTACTATCAAAAGAGTTAGTTTCTACAAACTATTTCTATATGATTAAAATGGAAGGTAAGTTTAATGTTAGAGTTAGATCTTGTTTTAAACAAGATAAGCCTTATGAACCTCTTTATAAAGTTGCTAAAGATCAAAGAGAATTTGAATATCACGACATTGAGGGTTATGTCGTTGGTGTATTTTGCCCAAATTATGTTGAAGGAATGAATTTACCAGGATGGCATATTCATTTCATTTCTAAGGATTTAACTAAAGGTGGACATATCTTAAAATTAAGTGGTGAAAATATTCAATATAAACTTAATAAATTAAATGAATGGGATTTAAAATTACCAAACACTAAAGAATTTTCATCATTTAATTTAAAAGAAGATCTTAGTAAGAAAACTGAAGCAGTTGAAGGATCATCTAAATAATCTAAAAAGTGCTTATTTTTAAAAAATCGCTTCTAATTAGCGATTTTTTTTAATATTTCAGCTGCTTCATTTTCATTTAATGAACAACGTAATTCAAATATTGGGGATGCTATTTTTGAATAATCACTATATAGTTCAGATTCAATAATTATTCGGTCTTTATTTATTTTTAATAAATTATCGTATACTTTAACATTAGTTTTGATTTCAGAATAATCACATAAGATACAATAATAATAAGATTCTGGCAAAATAATAATATTTTTATTTTTCTTCTCTAAATTAATATTTTCTAAATCGATAAATAAATTAGTATTAACTTCGTTATTTTTAAATAATGGTATTAATCCAAATTCATAAGAAGGTGTATAGCCTTCTTTTTCTATTTTTTTGATAGTTTGTTGTATTTTAACATGAAATTCGACGCTAGCTTGTTTCTTATTAAAAGGAATCAAATAACATAACATATTTTCTTATTCATTTTATAGATCGCTTGTTTTTTAAAATATAAATCATTACAACGTTTTAAATCTTTTTCCATTGCTTCAATAAAATATAAATTACTCTTAATAATTTTTATTTTCCTAATACTGGCATTAATTATTTTACTTTTATCATCTCAGCTTAGAAGTATAAAAAAGAAAGCTGATTGAACTAGTCAACAAAAAGTAGACAGTTCAAAAAAAGTCTCAATACCCCATGTCAGTTTTGTACTGATGTGGGGTTTTGTATTTTAAACAATACATCGGTCGTTCATAATTGTAATAATTGATATAATT